>JBBSBU010000065.1:0-3061 GCA_038250975.1 Minisyncoccia bacterium | reverse complement strand
TCTATACGGCTCATGCAATTCTTTCATCCCCACTAAAAACTCCTCTCCTATCCTTTCTTCTAAAGTTGTAAAAATATCTTTAACATTTAAGCCGATATCTTCCTGCTCCTGCCAAAATATTATCCCAAATAACTTTTTCTCCAAGCTGTCTTTACGAGATATAACTTCTTTAATCTCCTTATCGACATTGTCCTCTTTTGCTACATTTGAGTTAACCTTATAGTTACGTTCATAAGTATTAAAATCTTCAATTATAGCACTTGAAGGTATTCCTGTTTTGGAATTGATTATAGAAACATAAGAAGACTTGTCGATGGAGCTCTTAATCATAACTAAAAATGGGAAAATAACATCCCTCACCTGTTTACCTCTTAATCTTATGTCATTAGTATTCTTACAGATCCTATCAACGTGAAATGTTATGATATCTGTTGAATTTTTTATTATTTCTTTCCAGGCATCTCCATCTTCACGAATTATATCAGCAGGATCTTTCCCTTCCGGAAGAGTAGCTACTTTCACTTGCATATCTAGTGACAAGGCAATGACAGCCGAGCGACTTACAGCTCTAATGCCGGCCGAATCTCCATCATAAGCAAAGATTATATTGGGGGATAGCCTTCTTATAAGACCCAGATTGTTTATCTTAGAGTTATTATCCATAACACTATCAGTAAACGCAGTTCCAGAAACGGCGACCGTATTAGTAAAGTCTGATTGGTGAGATAATATCAAATCCATCTGACCTTCAACCACGATAGTATATCCTCTTCTTCTTATTGATTCCTTTGCTTTATCTATCCCAAACAAAACATCAGACTTATTAAAAAGTGGAGTGTCTGGACTATTAAGGTACTTGGCCTCAGCTGATTCATCTTTACCAAAAATCCTTCCGGAAAAAGCAATAACTCTTCCACTTGAATCATTTAAAGGGAATATTATTCTACTCCTAAATCTATCATAGAAACCTTTCTCTGACTTCTTTACCAATCCCACTATTTCTAAATCTTCTTTTTTGTAACCTTTGCTTATTAAATAATCAGAAAGAGATCTCCACTCGTCTTTTACATACCCGACGCGGAAAGATTTAATAATGGCATCTGTTAATCCTCGGCTTAAAAGATAAGCTCGAACCTTGGGCTCTTTATCAAAGTTACTTTCAAAAAACAAGGTGGCTTCTTCTAATATCTCATAATATAACTCTTTCTTATCCCTATCTTTATCTTCTTTATTCCTTGCTTCTAGCTTAACTCCAGCACGAAGAGCTAATAACTTGAGAGAACCCATAAAGTCAGTTCCTTCAAATTTCTCAACAAAAGAGAAAATATCACCTTTTTCTCCACACCCAAAACAATAGTATGTTCCACGCTCCGGTGATACAAGAAAAGAAGGCGTCTTCTCGTTATGAAAAGGACACTTAGCTTTAAAATTCTTTCCAGACTGTTCCATCTGAATGTACGATGAAATAACATCAACAATGGAAAGCCTCTCTTTGATTTTCTCAACAGATGATGACATATAGTTTATTTGAAAGATTAACCTCACCAAACTATCAGTCCCGACCTTCGGTCGGGACTGATATTACTCTTATCTAATAACGCTACTATCTTCACTTGATTTTTCCTCTACTTCTTTTGAAGCTCTTATGACTCCGAAACCTGTACCAGCTGGTATCAAATTACCGATAATGACATTCTCTTTTAGACCTCTTAGGTTATCAACTCCTCCACGAACTGCATTATTTATCAAAACACGATTTGTATTCTGGAATGAAGCAGCAGATAGCCAACTCTTAGTTGTAAGTGAAACTTCGGTGATTCCAAGAACGATAGTTCCTGCCTCAGCTTGCTCTCCTCCTTCACTTTCTACACGCTCATTCTCTTCGATCAATTCTATTGTTTCAACTATTTCACCCGGTGAGAAGGTTGTATCTCCTGCGTGTTTAATCTTTTTACGTGAGAACATCTGGCGGATTATTATTTCAATATGCTTTCTTGAAATTGAAGCGCTCTGCAAATCATAGACTTTATTTATTTCATCTACAATGTATTCTTCTGCTACTTCTTTACCTCCATATTTAACAATTTCATTTATATCGGCAGATCCATCTGTAAGTAACTCACCTTTCTTTACATGCATTCCGGCTTTAACTTGTGGCTGGCGACGGAAAGCAATGGTGTACTCCATCTCATTTTTCTTTCCATCACTCTTTGAATCAGAAAGAACTTTAATTATTTTCTCTTTGCCATTATCTTCAATACTTAGAACCTCACCATCTGTTTGGGAAATTATAGCTGGGTTCTTTGGTATACGTCTTTCAAAAATTTCTTCAACACGAGGTAACCCTGTTGTAATATCGACAGTAGCAACACCTCCAGCGTGGAAAGTACGAAGAGTTAGCTGGGTTCCAGGCTCTCCAATAGCCTGAGCAGCTATGATCCCTACAGCTTGGCCAAGCTCAACCATACAGTTACGGCCTAGGTCTAAACCATAACAAACTCTACAGATACCATGTGTTGTATCACAAGAAAGTGGAGTTCGGACTAGAGCTTCTTTTATGCCCATACTTTCAAGAAGTTTTGCGTCTTCTTTCATTATAAGAGTACCCTTCTTGAGTACAATTGATCCGTCTAAAGCTTTAATATCAGCGAGCAAAACACGTCCATGTATATACTTAGCGAAAACACCTTCTACTGCTAATATTTTCTTGCCATTCTTTGTACCACAATCTTCTTCTGTAACTACGACATCCTGAGCAACGTCAACTAAACGACGTGTTAGATAACCTGCCTTCGCTGTGTTTAGAGCTGTGTCGGCAGCACCTTTACGTGAACCGTGAGTTGTAATGAAGTATTCAAGAGGTGAAAGACCTTCTATGTATGATGGAATAATCGGGAAATCAAGAGTTGCTCCTGATGTGTTTACAATCAACCCTTTCATTCCACACATCTGTACAAGTGATCCCATATTTCCACGAGCACCAGAAGTGATAAGGTCATAAGTTGAGCCTTTAGGATCAAGAGTTGCTGGAATTTCTTTTTCTATCTCTTTCTTGGCATGC
>JBBSBU010000064.1:0-3109 GCA_038250975.1 Minisyncoccia bacterium | reverse complement strand
CAAGAAAAAATGAATGCCAACGAACTTACGGCCACTATCCGTATGGGGGACAGATCTCCTCTAACGACTGATCCTAAGGGAGGATGTGGAGAAGGTAGGTATATTACAATTAAGCTTCAAAACCCAGACGGAACGTTTGATTCTTTTGAAAAAAGAGTAACAATAAATTCTTCTCTAATGAAAAACTTTGGTGATATTATTGCAAGTGATCTTGTGGGGACACTATTCGATGGAAAGACAAAAGATGAGTTACGTGAGCGTCTTCAAACTGTGTACAAAAGACCAATATCGGACAACGATATGGTGACGATTGTTCGGTTTGAATATCAAGACAAATTACAAAGTGTTGATGATCTTGTTAGAAATAAAGTATTTTCTTATGCGAATAAGCCAGAAAGAAATCCAACAAACCTCGATTTCAATCAATATACAATATCACTTATAAAAGACGATTATGCAGCAAAAACTCCTGTTATGTGGGTTACTGTTTATGATAAATATCTAAATCATGATATAGCTGACACAAAAAATGCAAAGAACAAGGATATAGGTAATATAATGTTTGTCGGGAATCCAGAGTTTACGAAAGAAATCTTAGAAGTATTAAAACGTGATCCTAAGTATTTGGGTGGAGGAGCTGGTGTTGGATTCAAAGATGAAGTAATTAAATACCTAGACGAACTGGATGATACAGCGAAAGATATAGGTTCAGTAAACTTTATACTAAAAACTGCAGATGGTAAATTGAGGGGGTACAACACGGATGGCCTAGGTTATGCACAGGGTCTTGAAGAAGTTCTCGTAAAGCAAAAAAAGGAAGTGGAAGGTAAAAGAGTGGTTATTCTTGGAGCAGGAGGAACAGGTATCTCAATTGCATTTGCTCTTGCTGAACGTGGCGCAATCATTACGATTTTAAACAGAACAGTTGCCAAAGCAGAAAATCTTGCAAAAGCTATTAATAAGAAATTAGGCAAAGAAGTCGCTTTCTTTGGAGGAGAAAATGAAGTTGCTGATAAAGTGAAGGAAGCAGATGTAGTCATTAATGTTTCTACAAAAGGGGCGGCTGGAGCATTTAAGGAATATTCTGCCTTGGCCCCAGCTTCTCTTCCTGCCACACCTGAAAATATACAAAAGAATCTGGCAGAAGCAGGAAATATTTTGAAGACCATTCCAAAAGGAACAATTATAAGCGATATTGTCCTTGTTGAAACTGTCACTCCTTTTCTTAAGTCGGCAGGAGAAGAAGGTTATACGACACTGAACGGCATACCTATGGTAATAAACCAAGGAGTAGAAGCTTTCTGGATATTGCATGGTAAAGATCTAAAAGAGCGTGGAGTGACTAAAGAACAAGTTGCTAAAGTTATGAAGGAAGCAGCATATCAAGAATAAGTTATTGCTGATAACATTACTTTATTTAAATGTAAAGTTAGGAAAAAGGTTAATTTTTATTAATTTAATATTTAGTAAATTATATGATAGCAAACATAAAATTGTTAAAAAAAGAAATCGTTGCAAACGGAACAATGGCTTTTCATTTCGAAAAGCCCGAGGGCTTCACTTTTCGAGCCGGACAATTTGCAGACTACACACTTATTAATCCAAAAGAAACAGATGAAGAAGGCAATACTCGTGGCTTTTCGTTTGCGCAAGCTCCTTTTGAGAAAGATTTAGTCGCAGCTACTCGTATGCGTGATACAGCATTTAAACGTGTGCTAGGTGATATGGAGATAGGAACAGAAGTAAAGATTGATGGTCCATATGGGGATTTTACTCTGCACAAAACGGAAACTACACCAGCAGTGTTTATTATTGGCGGAGTAGGAGTAACACCGGCTCGCAGTATAATCACACAAGCAACGCACGATAAGACTCAGCATAAGATGTTATTAATTCATTCTAGTCGTACCCCAGCTGACTTGCCATTTATGGTTGACTTTGAGCAACTTGCAAAGGAGAATCCCAACTTCACTTATATTCCAGTTGCTTCAGCCTCTGCTCCCGAAGATTCGCAAGGTGAACATGGCCATATTAATGAAGAAATGGTTAAAAAATATGTTCCGGATTTAAGTAAGCCAATATATTATCTATCAGGACCAGAAGGCATGGTTAATGCCATGCGCCAATTACTTATAAGTATTGGAGCAAACGAAGACAATATAAAGACAGAAGAATTCACTGGGTATTAATTGTGAATATAAAGTTTGGAATAATAATGTCTAGTTAAAAACTTAAACAAATTAGGTGTGACACCTTATGTCTTTTTGTCGGCATTTTTATCTGTGAATAAAACTTATTTTTTGATACAATATAAGTAATGTTGGTTATTTAAAAATCTTAGCCATGAAAAAATTAATAATCATTTTATTGATGTTATTAACAGGTCTTTATGTGCAAGCTCAAAAAGTGACCTTAACTGGGTCAAAATACTCTCAGGAAATTCAAAATAATTATTCTAACAAACATACTTTGGTTAGAATAAAGGACGAAGAAGAGCTTAAATTAATGGTAAGTGATGGCTATTTAGAGCCTATTAGTGATGTTGTACTGATCGATACAAACTTAAGGAAAGAATTTAAATATTGTTTACCTTGGGTGAATATCTTTTTAAATGATTTAGTTGTAAATTTTACAAATGAATTTTCAAGCTATAGAAGAGTTAAATTAAATTCAGCAGTAAGAACGGTTGAATATCAAAAAAATTTAAGGAAAATTAATTCAAATGCAGCGATAAATTCATCTCATACAACTGGAGCAACAATTGACATAACAAAGCTCGGTTTGTCTCTGGAAGAAATTAAATGGCTGAGAGAATATTTACTTGATTTGGAAAGAGTTAAGGTGGTTGAAGCTACTGAAGAAAACTCTCAATTGGTATTTCACATAATGGTTTTTAAAAACTATGAAACCCACACGTATTTACAATGAGTGTGGGTTTTTAATATCGTAATTTAATAAATTGTTTGGTTTTTAATGATGCTGAAATACTTTCCTATTTTACTTGACATATTTTTACTATTGAGATATCATTCAAATGTAGATTTGAATGTATTATGAATAATAAAAATAAAAGGGAAAAGATTGAATCTTTAGCTAAGAAATTAAGAGT
>JBBSBU010000063.1:0-3214 GCA_038250975.1 Minisyncoccia bacterium | reverse complement strand
GATGGGTAGATGTTCGTCGCGATCAAGGTAAGATGATTTTCCTGGATTTTCGCGATATGACAGGAAAAGTTCAAGGAGTCATTCTTTCAAACTATACAGAAGTGATTGAAATAGGGAAAACAATAAGAAGTGAATTCGTCGTTAGAGTAGAAGGTAAAGTAAATAAAAGACCAGAGCGCAATATCAAAGAGGGTATTCTAAATGGTGAGCTTGAACTAGAAGTAACAAATATTGAAATCCTAAACAAGGCTGAAACTTCTCCTATTGATTTATCTACCGATGGAAATGAAATAGGTGAGGAACACAGATTGAAATACAGATATCTTGATTTACGTAGAGAGAGAATGCAGAAAAATATCCGAAATAGACATAGTGTTGCAAAGTTTATTAGAGATTTTCTAGATAATGAAAAATTTATTGAAATAGAGACACCATTACTTTCAAACGCAACCGCTGAAGGCGCAAGAGATTTTATTGTTCCTTCTCGTTTAGACAAAGGAAAGTTTTACGCACTACCTCAATCTCCACAACAATTAAAGCAACTACTCATGGCTTCTGGCATGGAAAGATATTTCCAGTTTGCAAAGTGTATGCGTGATGAGGATTTGCGTGGAGACAGGCAACCGGAATTTACTCAGCTTGATATGGAAATGTCTTTTGTTGAAAGAGAAGACGTAATGGCAATTAATGAAAAATTATTAATTGAGTTAGTTACAAAATTATATCCAAATAAAAAAATACAAGAAATACCATTTCCTAGGATTTCATACAAAGATGCGATGGAGAAATATGGTAATGATAGACCTGATTTGAGAAATGATAAAGAAGACCCGAATCTACTTGCATTTGGATGGGTTATTGATTTTCCTTTTTTTGAAAGGACTGACAAGTCTGACAATCCTCAAGTTATAGGTGAATGGACTTTTACTCACAATCCTTTCTCGGCTTCTAAAAAAGAATTTCATGACGATCTTATAAACAGAAGGAATATTGGAGATATTCTGACAAGTAAGTATGATGTAGTTTTAAATGGAAATGAAATAGGTGGTGGTTCTATTAGAAATCATGAACCTGAAGCTCTTTTGGCTGTTTATGATATTATGGGAGTCACAAAAGAACAAACAGAAAAGAATTTATTCTTTATGTTAGAAGCATTTCGTTCTGGAACACCTCCTCACGGTGGAATAGCTTGGGGTTTCGATAGGCTTATGATGATTCTAGAAAATGAACAGAATATTCGTGAAGTCATGGCTTTCCCAAAAAACGGAGAAGGCAAAGATCTAATGACGAGTTCTCCTTCAGAAGTTGGAGAAAAACAATTAAAAGAGTTAGGAATAAATTTAAACAAAAAGTAAATGGAGCAAGAAAGTGTAATTTCTACTTATAAAGTAAAGCATGGCTCATTTGAAGGGCCACTTGATGTGCTTCTTTCTTTAATAGAGCAAAGGAAGCTCTTTGTGAATGAGATATCTCTTGCCGAAGTTACAAATGACTATATCGCATACGTAAAATCACTTTCTGAAACAGATCGAAGTATAAATGACGTATCTTACTTCGTACTTATAGCTGCGACATTAATACTAATAAAATCAAAGTCTCTCCTTCCAAACTTATCACTTACAGATGATGAAACAGAGAAAATTGTCGATCTGGAATCGAGACTTAGATTGTATCAGATAATTAAGAATGCAAGCGTGGATATTAAGAATAACTTCGGAGTTCAAATTATTTTTACACCTGTAGATCGTACTTGGAGTGAGCCTATTTTCTCACCAAATCCACTTATAACTATCGAGAATATTGCAAATGGAATAAATGATGTGTTAGCTCAAATCCCCAAGAAAGAAGTTAATCTTCCTCAGATTGAGATTAAGAAAATTATAAATATTGATGAAGTTATAAACAGTCTGACAGAAAGAATACAGAATGCAATAAATCTTTCTTTCAAAGAATTTTCGAAAAGTCATGGTGCAGAGAATAAAGAAGAAGAAAAGGTTCATATTATCGTTTCTTTTTTAGCTATGTTAGAATTAGTAAGAGAAGGCTTAATAGATGTGATACAAAATGCATCATTTGAAGATATCGAAATGAATTCGCCTAAAACCGTAGAAAAAGAAAGTATTATTAATTAGAATCTTGGAGTGTTTAATTAAGGAGTTTAGGATGTTAAATAAAAAATATTATGGCAATAGAACTAGAATCAAAAATTGAAGGCTTATTATTTTATAAAGGAGAAGATGTTTCTATTAAGAAATTAGCAGAACTCTTAGTTGTCAACGAAGAGGATATCGAAGTTTCTTTAAAGAAGCTTGAGACGTCCCTTCTTGGAAGAGGATTAGTTCTCGTCCGAAAAGAAGATAGAGTCGTAATGGGTATTACAGGAGAATTATCATCACTTATAGAGTCAATTCGTAAAGAAGAAATAACAAAAGAGCTATCAAAGGCAGCTCTGGAAACTCTTTCTATTGTTTTATACAAAAACGGAGTATCTAGAAGTGAGATAGATTATATACGTGGAGTGAATTCAAGTTTTATTCTCAGAAACTTACTTGTCCGTGGTTTAGTTGAGAAAGTTATAGACAGTAAAGACAGTAGGAGGATTCTTTATCGCCCCACATTTGATACTCTTTCTTATATGAACGTAACTTCAGTTAATGAATTACCAAACTATGAGAAAATAGTGGCATCATTATCAGATGTAATAAAACAAAACGAAAACAATAATGACTAATGCAATTAAAATTTTCTTACCAGCAGTGATAAGCTTCATTTTAGGAATATTGCTTACTCCTATCGCAACACATTATTTTTATAAATATAAAATGTGGCGTCGAGTCTCAAGAAGTAGTAACATCCCAGAAAAAGAAGTCAGTGGATTCGCTAAGATACATGATGAGAAAGCAGAGATATCTACACCTCGTACTGGTGGAATGATTATTTGGATTGCAGTTGCTTTGACTCTTCTTGTGGTCTGGATTATCGACTACTTGTTTATAAACAACCTCTCGGATAAATTGTATTTTATGAGCCGAAGTCAGACACTTCTACCTTTTTTTACTCTTATTATGGCTTCTATAATTGGTTTAGGGGATGATTTCCTTCAGATCTTTGGAAAGGGTAAGTGGCTAACGGATCCTATTGTCCTAAGATATATAAAAATCGGTATCATTATTACACTCGGTCTTGTAATCAGCCTTTGGTTTTATTTCAAGCT
>JBBSBU010000062.1:0-3266 GCA_038250975.1 Minisyncoccia bacterium | reverse complement strand
TCGGGCACTGTCTGAACTGTGATTTATTTGATTAGTTGTCTAGTTTCACTAGGTTGTTGGGGACACCAGCTCCCCCTTTCTTTCGGAGTGAAAAGGCGTAGCCGAAACGGAGAAAGAAAGGGGGAGCTGGTAAAATTTGATTACATTTGTTTTTACACCAATAAAAATATCATGCATCAAGTTTACCATTCTAATGCCACCACTAATCATAACATCAGAAAATCTATTCAGTTGTGTTCTGCCATTTCTAATATAGATTTAGCAGCTCAGTTTAATACTTCTGTCAATACTATTTCTAAATGGAAAGATAGAGACTTTATTGATGATGTCACATCTCGGCCAAACAACATAAATTATGCTTTGACAGACATTGAAAAAGCGCTCATTGTAAGTATTCGTAGAGTTTCTTGGGTATCTCTTGGGGAAACTCATGAAATGATGATAGCCCATAATCCTAAAATTTCTCAAAGCTCTGTTTATCGGTGTCTAGTAGCTAATGGCATAAACAAAGTACCACAGGAGCAAAAGGAAAAGGCTAATAAATTCAAGGAGTACCAACCTGGTTATCTCCATATAGACGTTACTTACTTACCTCTGTTTAATGGACAGAAGTACTATCTTTTCGTTGCTATTGATAGAGCTACTCGAATGATGACCTACTTGGTTTACGAAGATAAAACAGCCGCAAGCACCGAGTCTTTCTTTGACCATTGCATTACTTTTTTTCCTTTTAAAATAACTCATATTTTAACCGACAATGGATTGGAGTTTACCAATTACCTCATTCGAAGCAAGAAAGGTGAATTATGCAAAAAACCATCAAAACTTGATCTAAAATGCTCTGAACATGGTATAGATCATAGGCTTACAAGACCAGCTACCCCTAAAACCAATGGTATGGTAGAAAGAGTAAACGGAACCATAAAAAATAATACAATCTTAATCAAAAAGTATGCAGATAAAGATGCCATGAATGTAGATTTAATGCAATTCTTGGTATACTATAATTTATATCGGAGACATGGGTCTTTACGTAAGGAACTCAAAGTTAAAACCCCTTTTGATGCCATTGAAAAGTGGTTTCGAATCAAACCTGAAATTTTTAACCAAAACCAGGATCAATTTTATCAAAAGTTATTAGCTTTACAGAAATTTTATAAATCAAATTCTTCAACAACGTTGTGAAACTTGACATATAAGACTATATCAGATAGTAGTGTTAATATGGTAATGACAAAAGTATTTCCTTAGTTTTTACAAATCAATAGTTTGACCAATCCAGTAGATATTAATTACTTTAAAGAAAAAGGCTTCGATAAAAAAGCCTTAGGAGGCAAAGATTACTTTTATTTTAGGGATTTTCCAAAAGAAGAAAGATTGATATTTTTAGTTTTTTCTGAATTATTTAATGGCGATATTAGGCAAATAGGAACCCAAATTAATTATGATCCAGCAAGTAAAGTGGCAGTCGAAGTAGATAGAATTTGGAGACCAAATAATGGGCAAGATAAAACATGGAGATATTCTAGTATCCCCTTTAATTATTTTAGTTACTAAAGTTTCGGAGCAAAATTAAGCATAATTTTTTGAATGATTAGGGTCTATCTCAAGTAGGAAAGCAAAACTTTGCTTGATACTACTAAGGAATGAGTCGTCATTTGTTAAAGCACTTACAAACAAGTCCCATTGGACGCCTAAGGCTGCTAGGATGTTGATGTAAATTGAAGTAAATATCTCCCAGAGTTTAATTTCCAAAGTATGAATCAATAGTTTATCCTTAAATTCCTTAAACATGATTCCTATTGATTCACAATCGTTAAATCGTTTTATTAGCGTTAACATGGTGTAGTTCATAAAGCATAGAGTTATTGTTGCAATGTGAGCATCAAAGTCAGTAGATTGACATTTACCAAAGGCAAGATTTTGCTTTATGTCCTTAAAGAATACTTCTATACTCCAACGTAATTGGTATATTTTCATGACATTGATAAAATTCAATTTTGTATCTGTGGATATCAGTAAAGTCCAGTCTTCCTGGCCTTTCATCCTCACAAAATATCCTATCATCTCTATATCTTTATAGGTCATAACTACTTTAATGTATTGGCATTTTAAGCTTCTGCATTGGACTATATCTTTAGGCTTCACTTGTGAAATGTTACTTGCCTTATATTTCTTACCTCCTACGATGATGATCCTATTAGTTTTCATCATGCCTATAACATGGATATTTTCAGATGGCTTCTTAGCAATCTTGAGAATGCTTTTTATAAAATCATCGGTGATAAACCAGGAGTCTGCTAGTACATATTTGGGCCTAAATCCCTTACTAACAGCTCTTTTAATCATATCGAGAGCCACATCGATTTTACTGCTAGTGATCTCGTTGATCCTTGCTATGCTGGCATCTGTGCTGAGTCTAGCCTTTGTGAATTGGTTGGTTAACTCTTTTCTCTTTAAGCCGCGTAAACCAGTCTTACCTTTTTCATTATGGATAGAAAAATCAAGGGGTATAAAACTTTTACCATCCCAAAATCCCAGTGTCAATACTTTCATCCCCAACTGGTAGGTCCGTTTGCTATGGTCAAATACCTTTCCTATGAACTCTATGGTTTTACCAGTCTTGGGACTCAACGTATCATCTACGATCAACACTTGATGTATTCCCTTTTGGTAAGTATCCACAGATTTTTTTGCTACTATTTTTAAAAACTGCTTTGCAAATAACATGAGTATCCGACGCCAATCAATCTTTGAACTATTTAAGAACTCATAAAATGCATCTTTCTTACATTTGATATCTTTGCTAAATCCACATTGATATAAATTGCAAATATTACTCACCTCTATAAAAGGTAAAAGGAATAAGGTCTTGAAGATATCTTTTACTGAGGTTCCTTTTGTTTTACAACTAGCCAGTATCTGAAAAATAACAGATAGATTAAATTCCTTGATGGTAGAATTAAACATCGAAATAATAAATTCTGAATTTTCAATACCCTTTTTAGGTAGTTCTGAGAGATTTCTTATACCTTTGGACTGTTGCATAATTAACTGAATTAGTAATTTGTTTGTAACTAACTCAAAGATAATGGTTTATGTTATATTATGCAACTATTTTAGTATATATATTAATCTATTATTCAACGCTTTAAAACATCCGAAACTTTAGTATTTAATAATTTAAAAACAACTTCCCCTTTTTTAATGTAGTTACCTTCTTTCACACTTAATGCTTCTGTAATGTTACTGTTTACTTTCATATT
>JBBSBU010000061.1:0-3306 GCA_038250975.1 Minisyncoccia bacterium | reverse complement strand
GGGGCCTTCGGTATAAAAAAGAAAAATCGCAAAAGAGCGATTGTAATGAGAATAAATATTATTATAATTTCTTTTTTAGACATAAATATTATAATAAGTTTTAAAATAAAATAGCTTCTCTCTCGTGTCCAGATAATTTTCTACTGAAAATTTCTTCATTGCTCGGTCCGTCGACCTTGTGCAGGCCCCTCGATCGAACTATTTTATTTTCAAATTTATCATCTTTTTTTACCTGCATAACTTGTTGCTATCTCATCTGCCTTATCATTATAAACATGCCCAGAGTGACCCTTAACTTTCTGCCAATTTATTTTTGTTTTTATACTTCTTTCTAGTGATACTAACTCCTTCCAAAGCTCTTGATTCAGGACCGGCTTTTTATTTGCAGTTTTCCAACCATTCTTCTCCCATCCATGTATCCAGGTAGTCACACCCCCAAGAACGTAGGCAGAGTCAGCATTTATTGATATAGTGAAGTCCGACTTCACTATATTTAATTCTTTTATATATTTCAACGCTTCTATCGCAGCTTGAAGCTCCATCCTATTGTTTGTCGTATTTTTATCTCCTCCACCTATCTCAATATCATCTTTAATCCCTAATTCCTCATTCTTAACAACAAAAACCCCCCAACCACCCGGACCTGGGTTCCCTAGAGACGAACCGTCTGTATATATGTCTAAAATCTTTTGCATAAAAATATTCTATCACAAAATATCTACAATTCTTAATCTTAATTCTGTTCTGCCCCCAAAAGTACTTTTTTCAAAATTTGCTATTAAGTTTACTCTTTCTCCCACTTTCAAAATTGAACCAAAACTTTCTCTTGTTTTAAAGAAAGCTATAGCTTTTATTACCTTACCCTTGCTATTCATAAAGCTTAACTCCAAATGGTTCTTCTCTTTTCCAAATTCTTTAATAACATAAATTGGTAAATCTTTAAAAAGAAATTTTGGCTTAGGATTCCCTTCTCCGTAAGGAGCAAGCTTTTCAATAATACTATAGTTTACATTATTTACATCATCAATACTTATGACGGCCTCTGCTTCAGAGAAATCACAAAGATTAATATCTAGTAAATCACTCTCTTCATTTTTGGATAACCCTTCTTTCTCGCAATCATTAATAACTTTTATAATTCTTTCTTCCAGAAAATGTATTTCTTCGTGTGTCGCAGAGAATCCTCCAGCTCCCTTGTGTCCACCAAAGCCTATCAGAGTATTCTCGGGCAGAGAGCTCATAACCTCTACAAGGTTCACTTCTCCGAAAGAACGACAAGACCCTTTCAGTTCACCACTACCATCAGAACCCCAGACGAACACAGGCCTCTTATACTCCTCTACAATCTTTGAAGCGATAATTCCAAGGACTCCAATCCTCCACTTCGGATTACCAATAACTATCACTACCTTGTCTTCTCTTTCTGCTAGAACCTTCTTTACTTCTTTCATCATATGAGCAACTATTACTTTCCTCTCATCATTTATTTTAGATAAATTATCTGCAAAAGTTTTTGCTCTTACTGGATCAGTAGCGGATAGCATTTCAAACGCAATCATCGGATCTGCCATACGTGAAGCAGCATTTATGCGAGGAGCCAGAGTAAAAGTAATATCTTCTTCAGAAAGTTTAGAAATATCAACTCCAGCTTTCTTGAATATTTCTGACAAGCCAGGCCTGCGTCCTTTCTTCAAAACTTTTAACCCATAAAAGGCTAAAACACGATTCTCATCCAAGAGAGGCACTTGATCCGCCAAAGTAGCAACACCTGCCATATCAAGCAACCATTTCTCCCAACCCTTACTTATTTTCCAATACTCTCCATACTTTAAGATAAAAGCTTGGACCATCTTATAAGCAATGCCAGCACCACAAAGCATTTTGTCTGGGTACTTGCATCCTACTTGCTTAGGATTAAGTATGGCGTAAGCTCGCGGAACTTCTTCTTTTGGTAAGTGATGATCCGTAATAATAACATCTATTCCCCCAGCTGTTGCTTCACTCACTTCAGCTATTGCTGTAATACCTAAATCAAAAGTGACTAGGAGCTTTACTTCATCGTCGATAAATTTCTTTATTGCATCCATATGCAAACCATAACCCTCATCATGTCTGTCTGGTATATATACTGAGAAATTTTCAAATCCAATTTTATTAAAAAAGTCGTGCATTATGACTGATGCTGGAATGCCGTCACAATCATAATCACTATAGATAACCACTTTTTCTTTTGCCTCAACAGCCTCGAAAATACGAACAATCGTTTTCTCCATGTTTAACATTAGAAAAGGATCATAAATACCATCTTCATAAGAAGGATTCAAGAATTTATCTCTATTCTCTTTTTTAATTCCACGATTCTTTAAAAGAAGATCGAGGAGTTCGATTTCATTCGGCATAATAATCTTGTTCTACAAGCCTTTATTTTAATATTTTAATTCCAGGCAATGTTCCTTTAGCTAAGAAGTCGAGTGTTGCTCCACCACCAGTAGAAACAAATCCGATCTTATCTTTAAGTTTTAGCTTTGTTATAAGGGAAACTGTGTCGCCTCCTCCCACAATAGTTGTGGCTTTACTTTTTGAAATCATTTTTAAGATATTTTCTGTTGCACCACCAAAACCACTCTCATATTTACCAAGAGGTCCATTCCAGAGTATAAAATGAGCTTTACTTATTAAATCACTTAAAACTCCCACAGACTCAGGACCAATATCTAGAATACATTCATCAGATGAGACTGAGTTTGATTTAGCAACACGGCTAACTGTACCCTTCCTTACAACAACATCGGTGGGTATAATTAAATTCTTACTCTTAAAGAATGATTTGATTTGTGTATTACTCTCTCCAACTAAAGATGTCCCCACTTCATAGCCTTTACCCCTAAGAAAGTCATTTGCAATGGCTCCTCCTATGAATACGTCATCGGCATCTCTTAGAAACTTTTTAATAAGAGGAATTTTAGTTTCAAACTTAGCTCCTCCTAAAATAAATAAAAATGGGTGCTTAGGATTGAAAGCTTTTGAAAGATTGTCCATTTCTTCGACTAACTGAAATCCTGCATAACTTGGCAAGTATTTAGAAATACCTACTATTGAAGCATGGACTCGGTGTGACACAGAAAAAGAATCATTCACATAGATATCACCAAAACGAGATAGTCCTCTTGCGAATGAAGGTGAGTTTACCTTTTCACCTGGCTCACGACGAATATTTTCAAGGAGTGCAACATCACCATTCTTAAGGCTATTTAGCTTATTCTTTGTTTCATCTGAGAAAATTGAAGATTCTATAAAAGTGAGCTT
>JBBSBU010000060.1:0-3442 GCA_038250975.1 Minisyncoccia bacterium | reverse complement strand
CCCCTTATAATGTTCATATATCGCTCCGATCTGTAAAGTTTTCATATTTTTACTTCAACCCTTTAATAATTTTCATAAATAAATCATTCCTCTCGTATTCATTATTAAACATCCCAAAAGAAGCAAAACCTGGGGAGAAAAGAATCATATCTCCCTTTTTTGCATTTTCTAAGGCCTTTTTAACTACATCTTTCAAATCTTTTCCCATTTCATTCTTGATTTTTAATTTGTAATTCCTAATTAGTCTATCGGTTCCTACTCCTGGAATCATAACCACTGCTTTGCAATTTTTATTTATACCCTTAGTAAGTGATGCCAAATCAAGCCCTTTATCTGAACCTCCAGCAATCAAAACAATCCTTCTCCTATACATGTCCAGGCCTTGCCTGGACAGTCCAGGCAAGGCCTGGACACGCTCTAAAGCTTCAAGTCCAGCAATGGTAGCTTCCGGGGTAGTGGCATTATTGTCATTATAAATCTTAATTCCTTTGTAAACTTTAAGTAATTGCATTCTACCTTCTAATCCTTTGAAATTCGAGACTGACTTCTTTATTTTTACTTCTGGTATACCTAAAACTTCTGCAACTTTTACTGCACAAGCCAAATTCTCTCTATGATGATCCCCTGGTACACTAAAATTCCAACCATTCACATCTTTTTGATTTACAATAATAAGTTCACCTCTTACATCACTTTTTTTTACGAACTTCTTCATATCTGGTCTAATTATAAGAACACCTCCTTCATTTTGATACTTAAAAATATTCACTTTGTCATCAAAATATTTTTCCATACTATCTTTATAATAATTCATATGGTCCGGCATGAAAGTGGTAAAAACAGAAACATCAGGAGAAATTTCAGCATCTCCAAAACCTTGAAGCTGCCATGAGTCAAGCTCACACACTAATACATCTCCTTCTTTTACTTTTTTAAGTAAGGGTAAAGTTGCAACTCCGCGTAGATTCCCACCAACATAAACATTCCTGTTTTTAAAATTTTTATCTTTACCGTCTTTAATTTTAATAAATGACGCATTCGATTTTAATATTTCATATATGAGAGTAGTAGTCATAGACTTTCCACGAGTACCGGTCACACCTACTATTTTTACGAAAGGAGCACATTTGGCAAACAATGACACGTCCATCTCTATAGGGATTCCATTCTTTTTTGCTTCGTTTATGTAGATAGAGCCAAGGGGTACCCCCGCCGCTTTCATAATCATGTCTCTACCCTTGAAATCTTCTAATCTGTGTTCTCCTAAAACAAATTTAATATTTTTAAATTTACTTAAAGCTTTTAAAGAAGTTAGTAACTGTTCTTTTGTCTTTAGGTCAGTCACTATCAGATCTGCTCCACATTCTGCTAAGAATTTAGTGTATCCAATCCCACGCCCCAAAAGCCCCAATCCCATTATTGTAATTTTCTTCTCTTTAAAATATTTTTTATAATTTTTCATTTATTTAATTGACTTTTATGTTCAATAAGTTACTTGGGAGCCGAGCTCCCAAGTAACTTACTTCAAATACTTATTTAATTCTTCCATATCATCAAAGTGGCTTTTAACTCCACTCACTTCTTGATAAGTCTCATGCCCCTTACCAGCAATAAGAACAATATCTCCAGGTTGCGCTTGCAGGCATGCTTTAGCTATTGCTTCATGACGATCAACTATGATATGAACCTTATTAGTCGGTAAGCCATCTATACCTCTTCTCATTTCTTCTAGTATTTCTTCTGGACTCTCTGTGCGAGGATTGTCCGAAGTAAGGACAAGAATGTCACTTAAATCATATCCAATTTTAGCCATAATGGGGCGCTTACTTCTATCTCTATCCCCTCCGCAACCAATTACAGATATAAGCTTTCCTTCTCCTTTTATTTAATTTGCTGTTTTTAATACATTCATAATGTCATCTGGAGTGTGAGCATATTCTACTACACCTACCACACCATGATCACTTTTGACATATTGAAATCGTCCAGGCACAGCATGAAGAGTTTTTATCGTTTCTTTTATTTTTTCTTTACTTTCTCCAAGTAAAACAGCCACCGCATAAATACCTAAAATATTATAAGCATTAAATTCTCCTATAAGTTTAGATTCTAACCTTTCAGTGAAATCTGCTTCCTTTTTTAAACTCAGTGTATATTTTTGAGCCATCGTTGTGCTTAACATATACTCACCTCTTTCGTCGTCGATATTTGCAACAACAAAACCAGAAGAAGGAATCATATCAAAGAACCCCTTCTTGGCATCGCAATAATTATCAAGAGTCTTATGGTAATCCAAATGATCAAGCGTAAGATTTGTAAATATTCCTCCTACGAAATGAAGTCCTGAGACTCTCTTCTCAGATACGGAGTGAGAAGACACTTCCATAAAACAATACTCACAACCTTCATCTACCATTTCTGCAAGGAGTTTATTTAAAGTCACAGGATCAGGAGTCGTACGACTTGCTTCATACTCTTTATCATTTACTTTATTCACGACTGTTCCAATCATCCCAGCCTTATAACCTAAATTACGGAAAAGCTGATGCAAGAGTGTTGCAGTGGTCGTCTTACCGTTTGTACCGGTTACTCCGACCAACTTCATTTTATATGAAGGTCTCCCGTAAAAGTTACTAGCAATAATCCCTGAAACACTGTGAGTATCTGGAACTTTTACATAAGTAACGCCTTCCTTGTATTCAGATAGATCTTTCTCATGGATTATTGTCTTTGTTCCTTTTTCTATAACTTCATTTATAAAGTTGTGACCATCCAAAACATTCCCAACTATCGTAACGAACAAAGAGCTAGGTTCAATAATTCTGGAATCAAGAGACACGGAAGATACAGGAGTGTCTATATTCCCATGTGTTTCAAGTATCGTTATATCATTTAGTAAATCATTGAGTATTTTCATATTATTTATTGAGCCAAATATTATAAGCTTCAACCACTATTTTAGTTACTTCTTCTAATGAATTATTTTCTGTATTTACAACTAGATCAAAATTAGAATGAGCTGTATTGTCTTCTATTCCATAAATTTCCTTATATCTATTCTTTTCTAATTCTATTCTTTCTGCTATTGAATTCAAAATTTGCTCTTCTGTATCAAAAGCATCAGAAGATTCATTACTTCTATTTAAATTATTTTTTTTATCATCTAAAATTCTTTTTGCAGCAATTCCTGGGTCAATCTCTAAGAAAACTTTAAAAGATTCTGGTATAAAATAAAAACCTAAACGTGAATCAAGAACAACATTTTCCATTTTACCAATTTCAAGATTTCTATCATCTGCTTCTTTGTCTATAGACATATCTGTCTCTGCTAATTTATTTAACTCAACAGTAGAAACACCTTTTTCTTTTGCTATAGATCTAAAAAAATCCCCAGTAGAATAATGCTTATAATTAAGAGCCTCTGCTACTTTTTTTGCAGTTG
>JBBSBU010000059.1:0-3458 GCA_038250975.1 Minisyncoccia bacterium | reverse complement strand
ACTTGTTATCATTCCACGACGTGCAGTAAGTCTTTCAATAACAGACCCTGAAAACTCACTCCTGACATCAATAGTTACTTCTTCATACGGTTCTAACTTCTTTCCATCTTCTTCTTTTATAATAACGTGAGGTTGAGAGACTTGAAGTTCGTATCCTTCACGACGCATATTTTCAAGCAAGACAGCAATATGCAACTCACCTCTTCCGTAAACCAAATAACCTTCTTGAACTTCTTCTTCATCAGGAGAATCAAAATTTATACGAAGACCTACATTAATCTCAAGCTCTTTCTCAAGTCTTTCTCTTATTTGACGGCTTGTAACATACTTACCTTCACGTCCAGCAAAAGGAGAATCATTTACTAAAAAATTTAAAGAAATTGTAGGTTCGTCAATTGCAATGGACGGCAAAGATAAAGTATCAATGTTGTCACAAAGAGTCTCACCTATGAAAACATCTGGAATCCCAGCAACCATAGCAATGTCTCCAGTTGTCACAATGTCAACTTCTTTACGAGCTGTTCCTTCAAATGTAAACATTTTACTTATACGAGCATTCCTATTGGTACCATCTGAATTTTTTACTATTATAGTAGATCCTGTTTTCATCGATCCACCGTACACGCGAGCTATGGCCATACGCCCCAAGAAATTATCGTAACCTAGGTTAAAAACTTGAGCTTGAAAGGCTCCTTCTTTATTCGTGGAGGCTTCAGGAACTTCTCTTAATATTAAATCAAGAAGTGGAGTTAGATCGTTAGAATCATCACCAAGTTTTAGGAATGCTTTACCTTGTCGGCCTATAGCATAAATAGTTTTAAAATCTATTTGTTCTTCATTTGCTCCAAGTTCTAGAAAAAGCTCAAGAACTTCTTCGTGTACACGATCTGGGTTGGCAGCTGGCTTGTCTATTTTATTTATTACAACGATAGGCTTTAGACCAAGTTCAAGAGATTTCTTAAGTACGAATCTTGTTTGAGGCATAGGACCTTCTTGAGCATCAACCAAAAGAAGAACAGAGTCAATAGCACGAAGAACACGCTCAACTTCAGAACCGAAATCAGCGTGACCAGGAGTGTCTACAATATTTATTTTTGTACCTTTGTAATTTACGGAAGTATTCTTGGAATAGATCGTTATTCCACGTTCAAGCTCTATAGCGTTTGAGTCCATAGTGACACCTTCTTCAACCATTCCGCACTGCTTCATAAGCTGATCGGTAAGAGTTGTCTTCCCATGGTCAACGTGGGCGATTATAGCTATATTCCTGATTTCTGTTTGCTTCATATTTTAATTTGTTGTTTTTATGAAAAATAAAATCGCCTAATGGCGAAACTTTTATTACTTTATCATACTTTTTCTGGTTTGTAAACAAAAAAGCCAGAACATTTTATCGAAATGTTCTGGCTTTAAATAACAAGAACTATATGAGTTTCACTATATCGTGATAAGTTATAAAGACCATTAAGATCATCAAAATTCCAAATCCTACCATGTTCACAACGTTCCCTATTTCAGGTTTTATACGCGAACCTTTTATTTTCTCAATAAGAAGGAATAATAATCTTCCACCATCTAATGCTGGGAATGGGAGTAAATTTATAACAGCGAGATTTATAGATATAAGAGCAGTAAATGAAAGTAAATATATAAAACCGAACTTTGCCGCATCTCCTACTATGCCTACAATACCAATAGGTCCTGTAACAGAAGACATATCACCGTGGCCAGATAAAGCCCCAGCGATAAGATGATAGAATCCAACAACAGTACCAATAGTCAAATCAAATGTTAGCTTTAAACCTTCCCATACGGCTTTATGAATAGGTAACTTAAGTGTACCGATAGTATCCATCGCAATCCCTATGGTAGGTGTGCCATTCAAATTTTTCGGTGTAACTTCTACTTCTACTTCATCTGGACCCCTCAATAATTCTACTTTTATAGACTCACTGCCGTACTTTTTTATAAAATATTGGACAGCTTCAGCTGATGGAGAAACAACAGAATCCACATCTGTTTTCATTATAAGTATTTTATCTCCAGTTTTAAGTCCAGCCACTTCAGCAGGACTATCTTTTGATATACTTGTGATTGTAAGGTATTGATTTTTAATTTCTACACCCTTAGGTGCGCTAGACACAGAAGAAGGAAGCCCAGACATAAAGCCAACAGTAAGTAAAAACCATGCAAGTAGTAAGTTCATAGTAATACCTGCAAAAAGGACAGCCGCTTGGATATATCGTGGCTTACTTGTAAACATTCTTTTCTTGTCTTCTTCATTTACACCTTCTACTTCTCCGTTCTCACCAAGGATTTTAACATAACCTCCAAATGGTAATGCGTTAAAATTATAAGTAGTTTCTCCAACTTTTTTACCAAAAAGTTTAGGAGGGAAACCAAAGGAAAACTCGTCTACGCGAATTCCTGACTTTTTAGCAACAATAAAATGACCAAACTCATGCGATACAACTAAAACTAGTAAAATTACAATAAAAATTAAAATACTCATGGAGTAATCATAACATATTTTAATTTTATTCCTAGAATTAAAATACCCCCGACTCAAGGCCAGGGGTATTTGTTAATTCATAATTTCCACTTCTTTCTTGTCAAAAATTGCTTCAAGGTTCTTATTCGTTTCATCTACACATTTCTGGATATCTTCTTTACCTCTTTTGGCTTCGTCTTCTGGTAAGTCGATTGTTTTATCTATCTCTACTTGTCTTTCTTTCCTAACACTAATCCGAGCATCTTCTAATTTTTCTTTTAATATTTTTACAAGCTTTAGACGATTCTCTGTTGTAAGCATAGGAAAAATAACTCTGACTCCATCACTGTCTGAAACAATAGAAAGACCTAAGTTTGAAGCTGAGATGGAAGCTTCAATATTCTTTATCATACTTTTATCCCACGGAGCTATCCGTAATGTCTTAGGATCTTCAATAGAAACACTTGCTACATTTTTAATGGACATATATGACCCATAACTCTCAACTGATATAGAGTCAAGAATCATCGGTGTCGCACGCCCAGTATGAACAGACCCATATTCTTTAGACAACCATTCTTCTACCTTTTTTAATTCTGTTTTAAAATTTTGTGTATTGTATGCCATATATTTATTATAATTCTTAATACTTCTATTATACCACAAGAGCAATATGCTCCAAAATCATTTTAACACTGGCACCTGGTTTACTTAAATAACCTCTACTTTTTTTTAATTCTTCTAAAATAAACTTTAGGTTTTCATTATTTACATCTTTTTTCCAATTCTCATAAATAATTCTTTCTATACCATTTATCAACACAATCGCATTATGCCTCAAACCACCGCTACCTTCACTATCTTTAAATTCTTTTATAATTTCGGCAACTTTTTCAATACGTTCAACTTGCGACATTTTGGTAAATTCTAAAGCCACATTGTCATCAGATTTACCACTTATGTTCTT
>JBBSBU010000058.1:0-3470 GCA_038250975.1 Minisyncoccia bacterium | reverse complement strand
CCAAAATAATTGGCTCGGTTTTTTATTTGCATTTTGGTTAAAAATTGGTATACTAGTTCTTATATGGTAATACGAATGAGACATACACGTTCCCACACAGGGAATCGTCGATCACATCATGCTTTAAAAGCAAAGACTTTTGCGGTGTGCACAAACTGTGAACAACCAAAAGAGACTCACACAGTTTGCAAGAATTGTGGCTTTTACAGAGGCCGTAAAGTGATAGATGTGGTTAAAAAGGTTGAAAAGAAGCAAGCAAAAAATAAAGCTACTAAGTAGTAGTCAGTAGGTCGTAAGTAAAAACTTACAAAAGTTTTTGTTTACATCCTATTGTTTACATACGATTTTTTCTTAAATTTTATTATGGCAAACAGGCACCTTTCACGTTCAATTGTCCTTCAAACACTCTTTGAGTGGGATTTTGCTATGGAGCAGGATACAACTCCAGAAGCGATGTTAGAACGTAATATCGAAGAATTTGGTCCTGGATTAGATGACTCTCACTTTATGAGTGAGTTATTTTTAGGTGTTATAAAAAAGAAAACTATTATTGATGAAATAATAGAGAAAGCTGCACCTGATTGGCCTATAGAGAAAATATCAATAGTTGATAGAAATATTTTAAGACTAGGCTTATATGAATTACTTTTTGGAGACCGTGAGCAAGTTCCTCCTAAAGTCGCTATTAATGAAGCCATAGAATTGGCAAAGAGTTTTGGAGGAGAGAACTCTAGCCGTTTTATAAATGGAGTTTTGGGTGGCGTCTATAAAGAAATAGGAGAGCCAGGAAAAGATGATGTGTGCAATAAAAAGAAACACAAACATTTTGAAACTGATCCAGCTAAATTCCCAATAGAAAAAAAGGCAGGAGCCGTAGTTTACGCAAAACATGATGACCATATATACTTTGCTTTTGTGCATGACGTTTTTGGCTATTGGACATTATCAAAAGGTAGTATCGAAGATGGAGAGAACGAAGAACAAGGAGCAATAAGAGAAATTAAAGAAGAGATGGGCGTAGATATAAAAATAAAAGAACTTTTAGGAAGAAGTGAATATGTTGCCACTCATCCTGTTGATGGCAAAATAAAGAAACAAGTCGTATTCTTTCTTGGAGAATCAGATTACATGGACTTAGTGCTAGAGAAAGACTGTGGAGGTCTTGATGATGCAAGATGGTTCCCAATGGAAGAGGTTGCAAATTTAAAAATATACGACAACATGGTGCCTCTTCTTACAAAGGCCGTAGAAATTTTAACAAAAATTAACTAACCTTAGTATGATTGATTTTTCTGTATTTGAAAAGAAAACGAAGATAATCTTTAAAAATAAAAAGCTTTTGGAGCAAGCTTTTATTCATCGTTCTTATATAAATGAAAACAGCGGCTCAAGACTTTCTCATAATGAGAGATTGGAGTTTTTAGGAGATGCGGTTCTGGAGTTAATCGTTACAGATTACTTATATAATAAATATGGAGATCGCGACGAAGGAGAGCTGACAGCTTATAGATCTTCTCTCGTAAACGCTATTATTATAGGAGAAGTTGCTTTGTCTTTAGGTATGAATGATTACCTTTTGTTGTCCAAAGGAGAAGCAAAAGATATTGGTAAGGCTCGCAGTTATATTTTAGCCAATACTTATGAAGCGTATGTAGGAGCTGTCTATCTTGATCAAGGGTATGATATTGCTCGTGAATTTATTTCTAATACTTTATTTGATAAAATTGATGAGATTGTAGAAAAGAAGTTATGGAGAGATGCTAAAAGTCTCGTTCAAGAAAAAGCTCAAGAATACGTGAACCTCACACCTTTCTATAAAGTGACGAATGAAGCAGGTCCGGATCATGATAAGCATTTTACCGTTGGTATTTTCTTTGGAGACGAATTTATTGCGGAAGGCAAGGGTCACAGTAAACAAGAAGCGGAACAATCGGCTGCAAGGAAAGCATTAGAAGTTAAAGAATGGCTGGACTAATATGACGTTAAAATCCATAGAGTTATTTGGATTTAAGTCGTTTGGAAAAAAGAGTCCACTTTCTTTTTCGACTCCTATTACGTGCGTTGTCGGACCAAATGGGTCTGGGAAATCAAACATTGTAGAATCCATGCGTTTCGTCTTAGGGGAACAATCAATGAAATCTCTTCGTGGTAAGGGTGGAGTTGACTTAATATTTAAGGGCTCAAAGATGATGCCAGTCTCACATAGAGCAGGCGTAACAATAACTTTTGATAATAGTAAGAAGATTTTCTCATTTACAAATAGTGGAGTTGGGGTTTCTCTTGATTACGATGAAGTCACTATTGGCCGTGAAGTTTTTGCAGATGGTGCAAATAAGTACACCATAAATGGCACAGAAGTCAGACTTAAAGATGTTGTCGATTTACTTGCTTCTGTAAACATCGGAAGCTCAGGACACCATATCATATCTCAAGGTGAGGCTGATAGAGTTTTAAACGCAAGTAATAAAGACAGGCGTAGTATGGTAGAAGATGCACTGGGTTTAAAGATATACCAGTATCGTATTAAAGAGTCAGAAAGAAAGCTTGATAAAACAATTATTAACATGAAGGAAGTTCAAGCTCTTCGTCGTGAAATAGCTCCGCACTTAAACTTTCTGAAGAAGCAAGTAGAGAAAGTGGAGAAAGCTCGAGAAATGAGAGAAAGTCTTCGTGATTTATATAAAACATATCTTTCGACTGAAGCCACTTACATAAATAATGAGAAAGAAAGAATAACTGTAAAGAAACAAGATTTAGACAAGAAAGCTTTGGTGCTAGACGAGAAGATTGCCGAAGCTGAGAAAAGTAAAAACACGGACTTTATAGAGAGTGAAAATTTGATAATTATAAAAGAGAAAGAGTCTATCCTTAGCACTATTCGTAGTAAAAAAGATGAGTTTACTCGCTCCTTGGGGCGCATTGAAGGTATGATAGAAGGAATAGAAAGACAGTTTGCAAGAATTCCTGAAGTAAAAGAAAGAATAATAAAAGAGTCAGATTGGAAGTCTTTAGTTGAAGAACTGGAGTCTCGTATAGATGAAGCATTAGCTCATGAAGATTTGCCTACAGTAATCGAGATTCTAAAAAATATTAAATCAAAATTAAGTGATTTTACTCATAAAGCTTCAGATGATTTTACAGAAGCTCCAGTTCTTGTTGAAAACTTGGAGTATATAGAAATGCAGAAAGGCAAAGAAAATATAAATAAAGAGATATTACAAGCAAGAGATGATGAAGAAAAAATAATAAATGAGATAAACGAACTTAAGGAAAAAGAAAAGGAGTCTGAGTCACTTTCACGTGATAATGAGAGAATGCTCTATGAGCTTATGAGTGAGAAGAATGAAGTAGTTTCTTCTATTCATACTTTAAGCTTTCAAGAAGAAAAGTTGTCAGATATAAAAAATTCTTTTGAAATGGAATTAGTTGAAGGAGGAGTACTTATCGGCAGAGAAATAATGGACTTCGCT
>JBBSBU010000057.1:0-3500 GCA_038250975.1 Minisyncoccia bacterium | reverse complement strand
CTGGAGCATTTTGGTTTATTTCAATAGTTTTCTCTTCTTTGGAGTCGAGGATTCTTAAAGGATTTGTTTTTAGTCTTTCTCGGTCGATTGCTGGTAAGGCGCTAATATTCTTCTTATAGTAAGAAACAAGTTCTTTTATATATGAAGCTCTACACTCTTTATCTCCAATAGAATTTATATCTACGGTTAAGTTTTTTGCACCAGCTTCTTCAAGTGTTGTGATTGTTGTTTTTATAACAAGAGCATCTAAGATACTTTTCTCGCTACCTAGTGCGTCTATGTCGAATTGATAGAATTGACGATATCTTCCTTTTTGTGGGTTGTCGTGTCTAAAACTTGGGCCATAACTATAGAATAGTAGAGGCTGGGGGAGGGATTGCATTCCATTTTCTATGTAGCTTCGCATTAGTCCTGCTGTATGCTCTGGTCTAAGTGCTAGGTGGTCACCACCCTTTGTTTTAAGAGTGTACATTTCTTTGTCTATAATATCTGTGCCTTCTCCGATGGAAGAGGTGAAGACGCCTTCACTTTCTACCATAGGTGTTTCAATCGGTTTAAATCCATAATAAATAGCTATCTCTTGAGCTTTTTCAAAGAAGCCTTGGAAGTGGTAGTATTGTTCATCTAAGATATCTCTCATTCCTTTTATAGACTGGAAAGGGTCTTTATTTTTCTTGTTTTGAGGATTCATAATAATTATTGATTGTGTTCACCTGGTAAATAAGACATTGCCTTAAAAGGCAGAAGTCTCAAGTATGCTCTACCTACCATAAGTTTTTTCGGTAATAATCCCCAAGTTCTTGAGTCTGCACTATTATTTCTATTGTCTCCCATTACGAAGTACTCATCGTTGCCTGTTGTGTATTCACCTGTTTGAACAAATACTTTTTCATTAACATAAGGTTCTGTAAGTTTAAAACCTTCTGGATTTTCTTGATTTATAATTGTAACACTTTGATTGCTAACAATTACTTTTTCATTTGGTAGTCCTATTATTCTTTTTATGAAGAAGCGACTAGGGTCCTTAGGATAATGGAATATAACTACATCCCCTCTACTTTCATTCCCAAGTAGATAGGAAACTTCATCCACTATGAGGTATTGTCCATTGTCGAAAGTAGGGTACATAGATTCTCCAGAAACAACGAATGGTTGCGCTATCCACAAACGAATAGGTATAACTATAACAAGAGCTAGAATAGCAAACTTAATAAGATCCCAAGTATTAATTATAAATTCTTTAAATTTAGAATTTGAATTAGTTGGTAAATTTTCATTTATTTTATTATCCATATGTCGTTTATTTTACCACACAAGTTATGTTGACAGAATAGGATTTTATGTGGCGTATTGAGAAATCTCCCATACCCGGTTTGAAGAAAGCCCCCACAAACCGGGTATGGGAGATTTTTTAGAAGTTTGTGTTATAATAAAAAAATGATATTAGTTGTCGGACTTGGAAATCCAGGAAAAGAATATGAAAATACTCGACATAATGCGGGTAGGATTGTTTTAGAAAAAATTGCGAAAGTAAACGACTTTCCTTTATGGAAAGATGATATGAAGTTAAAATCCTTTAAAACAAAGAGTGATTTGCTTGGTGAAAAATTTGAGTTTATATTACCGAATACTTTTATGAATAATTCAGGGAGTGCCGTCTCTCAAATAATAGACGATCCAAAAAAGTTGAAAAATCTAATAGTTGTTTATGATGACATGGATCTACCGATCGGGACTCTAAAAATTTCTTTCAACAGAACTTCAGGGGGGCATAATGGAGTTGAATCAATAATAAAAAAAGTGAAATCAAAAGAATTTGTCCGTATTCGTGTTGGTGTGTGTCCTGTCACTCCGACGGGTAAGTTTCGAAAGCCAAAAGGAGAGGAATCTGTCCTTAAATTTTTACTTGGAGCTTTTAAAGAAGATGAACTTAAACAGATTAAAAGTGTTGCAAAAAAAGTAAGTGAAATTATTGTTCTGATATCAAAAGAAGGGAAGGATAAAGCAATGACGCTTTTTAATTAGATTTGAGTAAATAGCGTAAATACTAAAAATGCGTGGGCTTCGCCCACGCATTTTTAGTATTTACTATCCATTAATCAATAATTTCTACTCAGCCTTCTTTTCACTATCTAAGTGAACTAAAGTCATTCTTTGATCTTTTGGCTCGAATAGAGTTACTTGGAAGTTATAAGTCTTTCCTAGTTCAAGAGTTTTCTTTAATTTTTCTTCAGAACCGAAGCTTGAGTTGTGTACAAGTCCTGCAACTCCTTGCTTGATAGACACTAGAGCACCATGCTTGTTGAATTTAATAACAACCCCAGAAACGATATCTCCTTTCTTGAGATTGCCTTCAAATTCTTTCCATGGATTTTCCTTAAGAGCTTTGATTGAAAGAGATATCTTTCCGTCTTTAATATCAATTATTTTAGCTTTTATTTTATCTCCAACTTTAAACATTGAACGTGGATCTTCTACTAGACCCCAATCAATCTCAGAGATGTGAACAAGACCTTCTAGACCTTCTTCAACTTTTAGGAATACTCCGAAGTCTACTATTCCAGCTACTATACAGTCTATCTGGTCGCCGATGCCGTATTTACCGATAATTTCTTGACGCTCTTCAGGGTTATTATCTTTTTCGGAGAAAATAAGCTTACCTTCTTTTGGAAGAGCAGATATCATAACTACGTTTATACGTTTACCCACAAGAGTTTTAAGAGCTTTTAATATTTTATCTTTATCTGAATCTTCTACGCGAGGATAGTGCTCACTCTTAAGTTGAGAAGCTGGAAGGAAACCTGCGATACCTTGCCAGTCAAGGATAAGTCCTCCTTTATTTGCTTCTTTGACTGTAAGCTCAAGTGCTGTTTTAGATTTAATTGCTTTATCAGCCTCACTCCAGATGAGAGCTTGCTTGGCTTCTTTCAAAGATAATTCTATGTATCCTTCTTCGTTATCTGTATCTACAACTTTTGCCTTCACTACATCACCAATGTTTATTTTCTTGATAATGTCTTTTGCGTTTATGAATTCGCGTCCGTATATGATACCTGTTCCAAAAGGAGCAAGGTCTATATACACAGATGACTTCTGTATCGAAATAACTGGACCTTCTACAAGAGCTTCCAGTTGTGGTGGTAAATCTGCTTTATCAAGCATTTTGCCTATACTTGAAAGTTCAATTTTTGCATGTTCTGCGATGCTTGAAATTACATCATTTTCTTCATTATTGCTCATATAATTTGTTTTTCCAGAATTTATTAATCTGGAACTAAAAAAACCGCACTATTGCGGCACAGTTTGGATTTCTTTTGCTATTATTCATAACAATAAGGGTTAAATTCCAATCTGGCTTATAATTTAATTACTATACTATATTTAATTGAATTAATCAATTTTTACCTCCTTTGTGCATAAAAAGTACTCAGATAGGGGTCGGATCCCTATCTGGTGGTTTAATTTCATGGTAAAATATAAATATGAGGAAGCAACCATTG
>JBBSBU010000056.1:0-3548 GCA_038250975.1 Minisyncoccia bacterium | reverse complement strand
GACTACTATAAATATTAAAATGTAAGATAAAACTTTTTTCATTCTGTTTTTAACAGATTGTAAACAATACTCTAAATACTAATCGATACTAATTTATTATATCAGATTTTCCTTTAAATTCTTAACTTTAAACTGATAATTCTGAATTAATTTATTACCAGATGTTTAAAATTCTCTCTGTCGCTGGTACATCTATTCCACTCCCTGCATCAACTTCTGAGTATCCTGTGTTTCCATTTGTGTAAGGGAAGCTTCCTCCAGATTGTTTTGTAAACCAAGGGTTTCCATGTCTTAGTGTTGGTCCACTATAGTTTCTATTGAAGAAGTCTGTTGTTTTATCACAAGATTGTGGATTTTTCAAGCAAAACTGCGCATAATCTCCTGCGTCGTTTGTCTGTAAGTAGCACTGCGCTGTCAGCTTCTTTGTTTGTTCTATAAAGTTTAATTGCTGGTCAAGCTCATTATATATTGTTTCAATATCATCACTTGTTCTAAGTGTTGATGATATGAGATAGAATTTACGTAGAAGTGCATCTAGTCTTGTTTTTTCTGCATCGGTAAAAGTAAGTGGATTGTCCGCTACAGCCTTACAAATGTTTGGTTTAGTGTTATCCTTGTCACACTTTGGGTAGTTAGTCATTTTAGGGTCTACACAAGCACCATTTTTGGTTGTGCAGTCAGGGTAATTATCTGCATCATTACCCGCTGTATCTTTGCATGTTTTTCCAACATCTGGACTTTTAGCATATTCACAAGTACCTATTAAATTATAATTTGAAGCTGTTGAGTCTTGACACTTAGCAGTGGTTGGAAGAACACAAGGAAGAGGTTTATTATAATTCGTTGCTGTTGTTGTTTTACAAACATTGCCATCTTTGCTACAAGTACCAATACTTCCAAAGTTTGAAGCTGTCGGGTCTTGGCACCTCATTGTTGGTGGATTTGGTTCGTGTATATTAGGAATGTTTATCGGGTTAAGAGAAAACTCTCCTCCTGTATAATCCCAGTTTAGAGTTGGGTCGTTTATATCGTATAGTCCTGTCATACCTCTGTATGAATTATTACCAAAAATAGAACTCCAGAAATCATTTATTTTAGAATTTGAACTTTTTAGTAAATTGGTGTAAATATTCCCGTTAATACTTCCACTTCCACCACCAGTACCACCACCAGTTTCACCTACCTCTTTTTTTATAAGGCTTGATATATCTCCAACGTAAATACTTCCGCTTACTGGGTCTACTGTAATTACACTTCCAACAGGGACAACAAAAGAAGGAGCAAGTGGTGGGTTCTTCGTCATACCGCCTAGGATTTTGTCGCTTAAGTATAGTGGATCTTCTTTTGCCCACAGCGTCCCCTCTTTTATAGAAGTATTTATACCACTTAAGACTCCTTCAATTATTATTTTTGCAATTGAACCTTTTGTGGTATCTTCACTAACCACCCCGAAAACTAAAGATTTATTCTTATCATTTGCTATAGCCTTCATGACTACTGGTTGGTTGTTTGAGTTAAACCCTGCAATATACACTACGTCACCCTTCTTTAAATTCTCTCCAGCTTCAGACAGCACAATCTTATTCCCGTTTACATCTATAATTATAGTTCCCGTAATTCCACCCTTTTTATCTCCTGTTTTATCTCCTGAGCCGTCGTCTATAACAGTTATAGGTTTAATCTTGGGAGTACCAAAAAGTGGAGAAAAGATTTTACTTACGGAAGTAGACCCTTGGGTGTCAAAAATCTGAGTTCTGTTCTTGTATAGATAATAACCTACCAATAAAAGTATCAATATAAGTATGAATGTAATTATGAATGCTTTACTTTTTTTAGGGTTATGTTCCATATAATGAAATTATTTATTCATCTAATTAATTAACTAAGCTAGGATCCCATCTACACAGATAGTTAAGTCCATTTACTGCATATCTTCCGCTCAAGCATTCGTTCTCCGTAGATCTTTTTGCACAGCTTTTGGTGCTAACATCAGTGCTGATATCAGTTGTCAGGTTGTTAATAGCACAGCCGTAGAGAGATGTTTCGTCTACATTAACAGAGTCCGGTCTCCTTGTTGTGTTATCTGAAGGTGGTGTTGAGGAAGTTGTGTTTCCTCCCGAGTCAGTCCACGTCCTTTCTTTTGGAGCTCGGATAGTGTTTCTATCTGTTCCAGTTCCTCCACAGGCTGGGTCTTGGCTGTCTGTTAGCCCGTTTAAGTCATTGTCTATACCGTCAAAACAAGATTCTGCACTCCTTAGCTCTATTGAACCCATAATATCTCCAACATCATAGAATTTAATATTTTCTTCCTCCATGCATGAAGCGTAGTCTTTTACTAGTTTAGTTGTTGTTATACCCAGCTTTTTTGCAAGTTCATCGTTCCTTCTTTCTTGAGCCTTTTTTATTATCGAACTTACTTCGCTCATGATAGGAGTAAGCTTGGATATGTTTACGTTTGCTTGAGATATAGCATCATTATAATCTTTCTGTGCTTTTACAGTGTCATCACCATAAGAAACAATGTTTTTTGTAAAATCATAGCCACTTTCAGCCATTGGTACATACGCAGGATTCTTATCAGTATTTGGGTTTAGTGTTCGGTCCTCACGCTCCATATAAGGGTTGGTTATGTTCTTAAAGTATTTTTTATTCATCTTTATGTCAAATACTTCATAAAACTTTTTGAATAAAAAGTTGTTTGTATAGTTCAAGACATCGTCTATTATTTTTTGCTTAAAAGATATGTTGTCATTGTCAAATCCTTTAAAATTACCATTTCTTATATAAGTATAGTTACCCTTACAGTTATCAAAGTTTTTGTACCCTGCTACTATAAGGACAGGATTATCAGGAAAGTCCTGGTTACACATATTAGAAAAAGTTTCGATAATATTGTTAACTGTAAAAGTTAAAACATTATCAGATTTCATTCCACCTTCATTTTTTACAAAATCCCAAACTTTTTCGTTTCCGTAAAATATATTGTGGAAGTCCTCATACGTGCGGTCTCCCTCATTGTCTATCTTTACACCCCATCGTTCATTTGTATTATCTACAGCACCGACATACATAGTTCCCACCCAGTCGCTATATGCAGACTGAGCATTTGAAGAATTGATTTTATAGTTTGGATTTGGTCCTGGTAAACAGTAGTCAAGCTCCCCTAGTGCGGGCATGATTCCTGGTAGAACTTTCAATATCTCTTTAGCTGCTACGATGTAATCTTGCTGGACTTGGACAACACCTCGTCTTGCTATAGGGCTAGGTTGTTTTGTACAATTACCGTTTTTATCTTCTTTGCATTTCCAATTTTGCCACTTACTACCATCCCAAAAAACTCTATCTCCTTTCTCCCAGGCATTATACCCATCGCTTAGAAGTTTTGTTTTTCCTTCGGTTGTGATATTAAAATATATATTATCCAAGATCTTTCCATCTCCAATGTTACCGGTTCGAGCCCCGGCGATGATGCCCTCGATTGTCTGCTTCACAAAGTCGTCGTTCACGCCGATGGCGATACGGACCTTCTTCAGCAAGGTGACCTGCTT
>JBBSBU010000055.1:0-3665 GCA_038250975.1 Minisyncoccia bacterium | reverse complement strand
CAGTTTTTATTTTTCCAGAATTATTTAATTGTGGAGTTTTGTCGTCCATTTTTATTTAGATTTTGGTTTAAAAAAATCTTTATTTGCTTCTTTGATTGAGAAACTTAGTCTACCCCTTTCGTCAACCTTGATTATTTTTACAGGAACCCTATCTCCTTCCTTAATAATATCAGAAACTTTCTCAACACGGAATGGTGCAATTTCAGAAATGTGTACAAGTCCTTCTGTGTCGGATCCGATTTTAACGAAAGCTCCGAACTCCATAATCTTTACAACGACTCCTTCTGCCTCGTCTCCCACATTGTACTCATGAGTCATCTCCTCAATTATTTTTACAGCTTCTTCGGCTCCTCCGTTTTTGCCAGTGACAAATACTGTACCGTCTTCCTCGATTGTTATTTCAGTTTTTGTCTTTTCACGAATCTCATTTATGTTTTTTCCACCTGGTCCGATGATCATACCTATCTGATCTTTTTTAATTTTGACTGTCATAATCTTTGGAGCATTTGGAGAGATATTTGGACGAGGGAGGCTTATCTCGCTAATGATTGTTTCTAGTATTTGCAGGCGAGCTTTCTTCGCACGAATAAGTGCTTCTTTTAAAATTTCGATTTGAACTCCATCGACTTTCACATCGAGTTGTATTGCAGTAATACCATCTTTGGTTCCAGCTACTTTGAAGTCCATATCTCCATAGTGGTCTTCGGGACCTTGGATATCAGATAAGAGTACATACTTACTTTTATCTGTTTCACTTGCCATTAGCCCAACAGAGATACCGGCGACTGGAGTTTTAATTGGTACTCCTCCATCCATAAGAGCAATTGTTGCTGCACAGATTGATGCCTGAGAAGTTGATCCGTTTGATGCTGTTGATTCAGAGACAACACGAATTGTGTATGGAAAATTTATTTTATTTGGAATAACAGGAGTGAGAGCTTTCTCTGCTAAAAATCCGTGGCCCATTTCTCTTCTATTTATTCCGCCGACACGTCCTGTTTCACCTCCTGAGTATGGAGGGAAGTTGTAGTGATGAATGAAACGTTTTTTTAGTTGGGACTCCATTCCTTCTATAAGTTGCATATCTTCAGGTCCACCAAGAGCTAAAATAGAAAGAACATGAGTTTCTCCTCTGTAGAAAATACCAGAACCGTGTAACACATCTGAGAGACCACCGGCCTTAGCATAAATTCTTCTTATTTCATCTACTGCTCTTCCATCGGCGCGAATATTTTTTAGAAGTGCCATCTCGTGAAACTCACTATCAAGGTGTTGGTGAAGATAATCCTCAGCAGTACCTCTCACTGCGTCATCTGATTCATCGGGAAACTTTTCTTCCAGGATTTCTTTCCAGAGTTTTTCTGCTTCACTTGAAACCTTCTTACTTTCTTTTGAAAAAAGTTTTTCATCTAACATGGGTTTAACTTTATCATTGAACAGTGAAACAATATCACTGCCTATTTCTATTTTTGGAAAGGAAAGTTTTTCTTTACCCAATTCAGTGTAAAGTTTTTTCTGGAAGTCTTCCCACTTTGTAATTTCAAGAGAGGCTAAGTCAAAGCACTTACCCATTTCTTCTTCTTCTAATTCATAAGCCATCGCTTCTATCATGTTTATAGTTTTATCTTTTCCACAAACAAGTAGATCAAGATCGTAAACAGATTCATCAGCTGTTGGTAAGTAGTGATTCACAAGGATTTCTTTTTCTCCTTTTGTCTTACTTATTTGAACAGCACCAACCGGTCCGTTCCATGGAATGTTCGACGTGTGTAACGCTATTGATACAGCATTAATACCTAAAACTTTTGGGTCAGTGTCTCCGACGGCGATGACTGTCACAATAATTTGAACTGCATTTTTTATATGGTGAGCAAAAAGTGGGCGGATAGTACGATCTATCATGCGAGCAGCAAGAATGGCTTGGTCGCTTGGTCTACCTTCTCTCTTGTTATACTGACCCCCAAGAATTTTCCCGGCTGCATAAAACTTTTCTAAATACTCAACAGTAAGATTAAAGAACCCAAGATTCTTACTGCCATCTTTTGAAATGACAGCTGTTGCCATGACAACAGTTCCCTCACTTTTTAATATTACCGAGCCATTTGCTTGGTCTGCTAAATCAGTAAACATGGCGACAATTTTCTTGCCACCTACCTCTACTTCGTACTCTTTACTTTCCATAATTATTTTTTGAGCTAGCCTCCAGACCCTAGTTTTGAAACCGATAATTTAGGCTTCAACTCTAACTGTCCGGAGATTAGCTAAGTTACCTGTTAATATCTAAAGCATAGCAAAAATCCCTCTTTTTTACAAAGAGGGATTTTTGATTAAAAAATATTTTTTAGTATATAAGATACTTTCTTGAATTTACTGAAAGGTCGAGGAAGTCATCTGCTTGCTCTTTTAGTTTCATCGAAGAACTTTTCCCGAATGAAACAACTTCAACTTGGACTCCAGAGGTACTCTGTAAATATTCTACAAGTGGAATAAAGTCACCATCCCCTGCAACTAGTATCACAGCGTCTAGCTTCGGTGCCATCTTCATGATGTCTACAGCGATACCGACATCCCAGTCACCCTTCTTTGCTCCCCCTGAAAAAATTTGTAATTCTTTTGTCTTTGTCTCAATTCCTAATTTTGTGAGAGCGTCGAAAAAGTTTTTTTCTTCACCTCCTTCACTTGTGATAACATAAGCAACTGCACGGACGAGCTTACGCCCTGCTACAGCATCTTTTAGGATCGCTCCGAAATTCACTTTTCTCTTATATAAATTTTTGGCAGAGTGGTATAGATTCGATGTATCTATAAAAACTCCTACCCTTTGTTCTTTGTGTTTTATTATACTCATATGTTTTGATTTTGCTAAATCGTGTCGTGAAATTCTTTTGTTGTCACGACGCTAATTTATTTATTTTTATTAAAATTTTTGTCTCGTGAATTTGTGATAAAATTTTTATCGGATTCGACCAGTTGTTTTCATTCCAACTTTATTGATTATATCACAAACAAAAAACTCTGACCGAAGTCAGAGATTCTTGTTAAGCTTTAATTTTTTTAACTTCTTTTTCGTGACGGGACTTGTCTGTTTTTTCTAGATATTTAAGATGCTTTCTTCTGTCCGCAACCATTTTGATTAAACCACGGCGTGAGTGATTATCTTTCTTGTGTATTTTTAAGTGATCTGCTAATTCCTCGATTCTCTTAGAAAGTACACCAATCTGAACCTCAGGGCTACCTGTGTCTTTATCGTGAATCTGATTTTTCTTTATAATATTTTGCTTTTTCTTTGTTGTTAACATTGTTGACACATATTAGCATGAATGGCAAAGAATTGCAAGTCTTTATATTTAAGCCTTTATGAGGCAAACAGATAGAAATATAATTAAAAATATGATAAATTGGTTTGGTGATAAAAAATAAATTTAAAATTTCGCCTAAGTCCGTAATCCTTTTCACTGTATTTTTGGACGTTTTAGGGCTTGGAATCATTATCCCCATATTGCCATTTTATGTGGAGTCGTTTAATGTGCCTGATTTTGTAATCACTTCCTTGTTTGCTGTGTTTTCACTCTGTGCGTTTCTAAGTTCTCCTATACTAGGTATGATTTCTGACAGGAAAGGAAGAAGGCCAGTTTTATTGGTCAGCCTAGCTTCAAGTGCCGTTG
>JBBSBU010000054.1:0-3711 GCA_038250975.1 Minisyncoccia bacterium | reverse complement strand
TCTACTCCAATTATAAAGTCACCTTTACCTAGCTTCATAGCTCTAACTCCTCCTGCAGATCTGCCCATTTCGCGGACATCTCCCTCTTTAAATCTTATAGACTGACCAAGTGTTGAAGCAAGCATTACATCATCTCCTTTTGAAATAGCGAGGACGTTTTCAAGCTCATCATCATTATCTAAACGAATGGCAATCAATCCGCTTCTTCTAACATCCTTGAAGCTCTCTGCTGAAACTTTCTTAACAGTACCATTCTTTGTAACCATCATTAGATGTTCAACTGTTTTCCTTGTCTCTTTATCTATCGGCAAGATTGAAGTCACTTTCTCGTCACCAAGAAGTGCTATAAAATTCATAACGGACTTTCCTTTAGTTGCACGTCTCCCTTCTGGTATATCATACATCTTTATCTGGTAAGCTTTACCTTTATTTGTAAAGAATAGTAAGTCACTATGGGTACTTGCAGATATCAGCATTGTGACAAAGTCTTCATCCTTAGTTTCTATATCGATAACTCCCACCCCGCCACGTTTTTGAGCTCTGTACTCAGATGGATCAGTGCGCTTTACATAACCACCTTTAGTGAATACTAAAACTGATTCCTTCTCAGGTATAAGATCTTCTTCATTTATTGATTTAACTCCTCCTTTTACAATACGTGTACGTCTTTCATCTCCATATTTTTCTTTAATAGCCAGAAGTTCTCCGCTGATAACTTCTAACATTTTCTTTGGACTTGCAAGTAAAGCTTCAAGCTCTTTTATGAGAGCTTGTTTCTCTTTAAGTTCTAGTTCTATATTCTTCCTTTCAAGACCAGCAAGCTTCTGAAGCTTCATTTCAAGGATAGCAGTCGCTTGCAAGTCAGAGAATTTAAATTCTTTCATCAAATTAATCTTTGCTGTTCCAGTGTCTTTAGATGCACGTATAACAGAAATAACTCTATCGATATGATCAAGCGCTTTCTTCAACCCGAGAAGTATGTGCTCACGATCTTTAGCTTTCCTTAAATCATATTCCGTACGACGACGAACGACAACTACTCTATGCTCAACGAATAGTGAGAGTAAACTCTTTAAAGAAAGTGTCTGAGGTACTCCATCCACAAGAGCAACAATATTATAATTAAAAGCTTGCTCAAGTTGTGTATGTTTATAAATATAATTTAAAACTTTATCAGGTATAATCCCTGACTTTAAGTCGATAACAACACGAATATCTTTTGTTGATTCATCACGAAGACCTTTTATTCCTTCGAGTTTTTTCTCTTGGATAAGCGTAGCAATAGACTCTATAAGGTTCGATTTATTCACACGATAAGGTATCGAGGTTATGATAATCTGAAACATTCCTGATTTCTGCTCTATTATTTCTGCTTCTCCGCGGGTAACAACACCTCCTCTACCTGTCGAGTAAGCATGAAGCATATCGGTATAGTTATAAGCGATACCTCCAACAGGAAAGTCTGGACCTTTCACAAACTTCATAAGGTCCTCAGTTGTTGCATCTTTATTTTCTATCAAGTGTATAGTCGCATCTATAACTTCGTTGAGGTTGTGGGGTGGTATGTTTGTTGCCATGCCGACAGCAATACCCAAAGTACCATTCAATAAAAGACTTGGTACTGCTGTAGGTAAAACAGAAGGCTCTTTGCGGGTTTGGTCATAGTTTGGATGGAAATCAACCGTCTCTTTTTCTAAATCTAAAAGAAGCAAAGATGAAATCTTTGACATTTTTGCTTCTGTATAACGCATAGCAGCAGCACCATCTCCATCAATAGAACCAAAGTTACCTTGTCCGTGAACGAGTGGATATCTATACGAAAAATATTGAGCCATACCAACCATAGAATCATAAACAGCTACATCTCCATGTGGGTGGTACTTTCCGAGCACGTCTCCGACTACAGCAGCTGATTTACGAAAACGAGAAGAAGATGTTAGACCCATCTCATTCATAGCGTATAAAATTCTTCGGTGTACTGGTTTTAGACCATCTCGAACGTCAGGAAGAGCACGATCAGTGATAACTGACATCGCGTAGTCTATAAAAGACTCTTTCATCTCTTTACTTATATCAACCGAAATGACATTTACATGTTCTTTTTTTACTATTTCTTCTTCTTTTTTTTCTTTAGCCATAATTATTGATTAGTATATTCTACTGGTATTAAATCAACTTGTTTTTGATCTTTCTGTTCTACTTCTTTTGTTTTTGTTTCTAGAGAAGAAGATTTTATAACACTAGCACTTATATTTTTATATGTATTCGATAATGAATTACCGAAAAGTTTAAATGGTTTTATATCTTCATTTGCCTGTTGTCTTATTTCTGGATTACCAAATCTAACTCCTAAACCATAAACCCACACAAAAACCACAAATGCCATGGACCCAATCATAGATCCCACAAGTATTCTCTTACGAGTATCTTCATCTTTTGCTTGTAACTTTTTTATGTATGCTCTCATTTGATTTAACGAAATTGTCAAGCTTTGGATCTGGTGACGTCTTTGCGAAACCATATTTTTAACTCGACACTATTTCAAATTAACTTGATAATACAACGATATCACCCTCGCGACCAACGAGATCTTTTGCTTTAAGAGTAAGATTATCTACCATTTCGGTTTTCTCTTGACCACCTTCTTTCAAAAAAGCCTTAAGAGTTTCCTTATCATAATCCATCGGTATGATAATCTTCGGCTCAAGTGACACAGCAAGTTTGTATGCCTCTGAAGGATTCAATAAATCATGATTACCAATAGGAACAAAGAGAATATCCGGGTTACCGAGAGAACCTTTCGTTTCAATTGGAAGCTTATTATTCGCCATACAACCCAAGAAGCAAATAGAAATATTGTCGATGGAAAGTGAATAAATTGTATTTATATATTTTTTATCACTTATATTTGATTCAGTCATTACTCCTTTTATAAAAATATCTTTAATCTCATAATCACCTGGACCCTTAACTTCAAAAGGCACAGTCTCTCCATGTGAGACCATATCAAAACCATTATAATCAGGATGGTTGGTTGTAGAAAGTGCTATATCTGAACCAAAACGTGAAATTTTAGCAGAAAATTTTGAATCTTTACTAATGGGATTAAAAGCCACAGTCAAGCTACCTTGACCTATTTTGAAAAACTGCTTACCTAGATACGTAATAATCATATCTTGTTATTATATCATTTATAAATAAAAAGAAAAGGTAAATTTAGCACAATACTCTCTATGGATAATATAAATGCCCGTTAACCTAGATAGGGGTCGAAGCCCTATCTGGTAGACTATTAATAATACCTCCTACTTCTTCTTCATCTTCTAATAAAGATTTCAACCCTCTTTCTTCTCTGATAAAAGAAACAATCTCATTACAATGCTTATTAAATAATTTATATCCCTTAAAAATTTCTAATATTCTCTCTCCTTCTTTTTTAGAAATAATATCAAATTTATGATTTTCATATTCATAATCTCCTGAAAAAATTAAGATTTTTTTATTTTCTGGAATATTATGAATCAAATAATTTTTATTTACATAGCCAATTAACTTGTTAAAATAATTATCATTTGTAATCAATTGAGATTTAAATTTACCTTGGAAGAGAGATCCTGAGCGAGAATTCTTAATATTAAAATAAGAAGTATAACCACTTTGTAATTTCTGCATAAATTTGGAAATTCCATTGTCTACAGATTGTTTCAAAAT
>JBBSBU010000053.1:0-3754 GCA_038250975.1 Minisyncoccia bacterium | reverse complement strand
TGCCCTCGCAGATAAATTAGGGCAGATAGGAGTTCTTTAATATGACACATATTCCTGTTTTAAAAGATGAATCTATAGATGGTCTTGCTATCAAGAAGGGAGATATCATAGTGGATGGCACTTTAGGTGGTGGTGGTCACACCTACGAGATGATAAAGCGTTTTGGATCAAACATTAGAATTATCGGACTAGATTTAGATTTTGATGCAAAAGCAAGAACTGAAAGTCTGATAAAAGATACCGACAATGATTTCCTTTTTGTAAATTCTGGTTTCCAAGATATTGATAAAGTTCTTGAAAGTATTGATATTAAAGAAGTTGACGGTATATTACTTGATTTGGGGATTAGTTCATTCCAGTTGGAAGTTGCAGGTAGAGGTTTCTCTTTCTTGAAAGATGAACCTCTGCTTATGACAATGAAGAAAGACCCTACAGATGAAGATCTGACAGCAAAAGATATTGTAAATATTTGGGGAGAAGAAAGCATCGCAGATATTATTTATGGTTTTGGAGAAGAGAAGTATTCAAGAAGAATTGCAAAAAAGATAGTCGATGCACGAAAAGAAAAAGAGATAGAAACAACTTTTGATTTAGTAAAGATTATAGATGAAGCAGTCGGAAGGAATTACAGAGGCATGAAAATACATCCAGCAACAAGAACCTTTCAAGCCTTACGCATAGCTACGAATAGTGAACTTTTAAACTTAGAACAGGTGATAGAAAAAGGTTTTAGTTGTTTAAAAAAAGGAGGAAGAATGTCCATAATATCTTTCCACAGTCTAGAAGACAGAATCGTGAAGAAAGCTTTTGTTTCTTTAAAAGAAAAGCAATTAGCAAAAATTATAAACAAAAAACCGATAATACCAAGTGATAATGAGTTAAAAATAAATCCGAGGGCACGTAGTTCCAAGTTGAGATTATTAGAAAAAATTTAAAAAGAGTCAGTGTCGCGCTAAAAGGACGGTTGCGCGACATGATTTCGCAAAATAAAACATATGAGCAAAACAAAAGCAATAGTAAATGATATATCAAGAAATGTCTACACAAGAAGGATGGTATTTCGTGTACTCCTTGGTTCTTTATTTTCACTTTTCCTTGTTTATACATATGTAATCGGTTCAATAACTTTTAATGTTATTGCTCGAAAATCTCTAGAAAATAATGCCAAGATTTTAGGAAATAATATTAGCCAATTAGAATTAACTTATCTAAGTAACATGAACGACGTGAATAAGCTACGTGCTACATCTCTAGGGTTTGTTGATGCAAGTTCTAGTATTTTTGCTACTCGCTCTATTAACCATGTTGCTATCCGCTAATGAACTTATCATCGTTTCAATCAAGAATAAGGATTGTGTCCGTGCTAATTTTCGTATTTGCACTTATTCTTGTTTCGAAGCTATTCTTAGTTCAAATAATTAACAAGAATGTATATATAGAAAAAGCTGACAGACAGTATGCAACACCCGCTAGTAATATTTTTGCTAGAGGTTCTATTTTTTTTACTAAAAAAGACGGGTCTTTAGTTGCGGCTGCTACTGTTTCCTCTGGTTTTAAAATAGCAATTAAACCTAAGGATATAACAGATGAAGAAAATACTTACAAAGCTCTTAGTGCATATATGGATATGGACAAGAATACTTTTCTTTCAAAAGCAAATAAGAAAAATGACCCATACGAAGAAGTTGCCTTCCGCTTAACTAAAGAACAAGCTGATGGAATCGGCAATTTAAAACTGCCAGGAGTCTCAATATTTAAAGATAACTGGAGATTTTATCCTGGTGAAGATTTGGCATCTCATACGCTAGGATTCTTGGCGTATAAGGGCGATGATAAAGTAGGGCAGTATGGGTTAGAAAGGTTTTATGAGAATACTTTATCAAAACCAAAAGATGAAGCATATGTGAATTTCTTTGCGGAAGTATTTGCAAACATTAAAGAAACTATCACAAATAAAACTAAGCAAGGAGATATAGTAACTACAATAGAACCTTCAACGCAGCACACACTTGAGGTTGAGCTAGGAGATGCTTATAAAAAGTGGAATGCAGATGAAGCGGGCGGTATAATTATTAATCCACAGACTGGAGAGATTTATGCAATGTCATCTTTCCCAAGTTTTGATTTGAATAAATTTAATGAAGTAAAGAATCCAAGTGTATTTAGAAATATAATGGTAGAAGATGTTATCGAGCTTGGTTCTGTCATTAAACCTTTAGTTATGGCAGCAGCACTCGATGCTGGAGCTATAACTCCAGAAACAACATATGTGGATAATGGATTTGTAACCGTGAACAAAAAGGATATTTATAACTTTGATAAAAAGGGGAGAGGTAAAGTGACAATGCAGACTGTTTTGGATCAATCTTTAAATACAGGAATGGTTTTTACTGAAAGTAAACTTGGCCATGACAAATTTCGTGAATATATGAAGTCTTATGGAATAGGGGAAAAAACAGGTATTGATTTACCGAATGAAACATCTGGGCTTATTAAAAATTTAGATAGTCCAAGAGATATAGAGTATGCCAATGCTTCCTTCGGACAAGGAATAGCTCTTACTCCGATAGAAGCAGCCAGAGCATTTTCTATTATTGCAAATGGTGGTAATATGATAACTCCTCATCTAACAAAACAAATAAGATATGAAGATGGGAGTTCTAAAATTCTCGAATATCCTGTCGTAAAATCTGGTATAATAAAGAAAGAGACAGGAGAGACTGTTACTAGAATGCTGACACATGTCTTTGAGTCTTATGATGGTGGTTCATATAAGTTTGAACATTATACAGTAGGTTCAAAGACCGGTACCGCTCAAGTAGCTATGGAGAACGGCAAGGGTTACCATTTAAACCAGCATACGCATTCATTCTTTGGATATTTCCCAGCTTATGATCCACAGTTTTTGGTTTTTATATTCCTAAAAAACCCTAAAGGTGTATCATATGCATCACAAAGTTTAATACCATCATTCTTAAATATTTCTAAATTTTTGTTAAATTATTACAATGTTCCACCAGACAGATAAATATATGAAAGATATTTTTAAAAATACAATTATAAAGATAGTTACATGGCAAGCCCAACTTGTTTTGAAGCGTTATAAGCCAAAGATAATAGCCATTACTGGTTCTGTGGGTAAAACATCAACCAAAGATGCAATCTTTACTGTTATTTCCAAATTCAAAACTGTTCGAAAAAGCGAGAAAAGCTTTAACAGTGAGATTGGATTACCTCTCACTATTCTTGGCTGTCCTAATGGTTGGAGTAATCCTATTATTTGGTTAGAAAATATTATTTCTGGCTTTATTTTAATTCTTTTCAAAAAATCTTATCCAGAGTATTTGGTATTAGAAATCGGTGTTGGTAAACCTGGTGATATAAAAAAGAATGTGGTGCCATGGTTAAATCCAGATATTGTTGTTATCACTCGTTTCCCAGATAAACCTGTTCACGTAGAGTTCTTTGATAGTGTAGAAGATATTGTTGAAGAAAAGAGTGCTTTAGCTTTTGCATTAAAACCAGATGGAGTTTTAATACTTAATCACGATGATGAGAAGGTTTATAATATTCATCATAAGGCAAACAGAAAAACAGTTTCTTTTGGTATGAATGATAATGCTACTTATAAATTCAGCTATCCTGTATATTTAAATTCAAAAATAGACGGTAATGAAGTTACTCGTGGAATAAGTTTTAAGCTTGAGAACGAAGGGCATAGCTACCCTGTAATGCTACCCAATGTGGTAGGCAT
>JBBSBU010000052.1:0-3825 GCA_038250975.1 Minisyncoccia bacterium | reverse complement strand
TGGCTCGTAATGCAGGATTTACCGCTGTTGTTTCGCACCGATCAGGGGAGACAGAAGATTCAACAATTGCAGACTTTGTTGTTGGTCTTGGAACAGGGCAGATAAAGACTGGCTCACTATGTCGATCTGAAAGAGTTGCAAAGTACAATGCGCTTCTACGTATTGAGGAATCTCTTGGAGTTAAAGCTATTTTTCCAGGCAAGAAAGCATTAAAAATTTAAATCTTCAGTTAAGAATCTTTAAAATAATAACGATAAATATTATTTTAAAGATTCTTTTTTGACTTTTATCCTTGTTTTGCGATACAATATAGTATATGGAATTCATACAAACTTTATTACAAACTATTTGGGCTTCAATACTTATCCTAGGATGGGTAAAAGTCGCTATCGTCGTTGTTGGCATCCTGGTTATTTCTAAGTACCAGAACCTGCTAGGTTTGCTTGCAACCGCTCTGTTTATTGCTTACTTGGCACATTGGATAGTTTTCTAATATTAAAATAAACAACAATAGCACATTTTTGCGAAGCAAAAATGTGCTATTGTTGACATAACTGCTATTCTGGTGTATCATTTTAGTTAAATATATAACAAGGAGTGAGTCCTTGTTTAATTTCTTTTTAAGTAAACAAATTAAAAAACAAAAAATGAGTGAAGAAAAAAGGTATTCGAGCATTGAGCTAAATGAATTTAAGCTTTTGATTAATAAGAAGCTTGAAAAAGCTAATGAAGATTTTAAGATGTACAGAAGCGCTGTTTCAAACAGTGATGGGAACGGCACTGATGACACATCCCCAACCTTCAAAGTGTTAGAGGAAGGTGAGGCAACTCTTTCTAAAGAGGAGGCTAACAAGCTTGCTCAGCGTCAAGAGAAATTTATTAATCATTTGAAGTCAGCTTTGATTCGTATTGAATGGAAGACCTACGGGTTTTGCACAGAATGTAAAAAGTTGATTTTAAGAGAAAGATTAATGTTAGCTCCTCATGCTTCAATGTGCGTTGGATGCAAAGAATCCAAGAGTAAAGATGAGAAGAAAGGTTTTTATCATCATTATACTCGGATTTAGGATCTCAATAACCAGATTATGTTTTTAACTGATCTGGTTATTTTTTTTGTATAAAAATGATTTTAGTATATAATATTATTATATGAAAACACAGTTTAATAAAACATGGCTTATAATATCTATTATTATTATTTTTAATGTTTTGGTTTTTTCTTTTATGTCTAGACATCTAGAGAGCTATGTTTCTGATACAATGATAGACCAAAATGAGTTGGCTATTAAGAATATTAATAATCTTAAATAATTTATTTTCTTTATGAAAGATGTTCAGCTGACCACATCACAAAAAATCAAGAAACATATATGGAGACACTTATACCCAGTTTTTCCTTGGTTTCAAAAGCATTTTTTAAAATGGCACTTGGCTTGGCATGAGAAAGGTAGACAACCTTACCATATTGGTTGGATCGCTCCTGGAAAAACTCTGGAGAGTCTCGAGAAACATTTGCATAACGAGTGGGGTTTTGGAAACCACTTCATAGCATGGGAAGATAATGGACAAGTCCTTTCTTGGCGTAAGCTTGAAAGTTTCGAGAAACAGTACCATTTGAGAGTTTTTAGAAACGGAGAAATAAGAGGGCACTATGAAAATACTCCAGAGGATAAGCCATTTGATCATATGATTGAGATTGGAGAAGAACAACGTTTTGAAGATTTTAAGAAATTTCTTGGCCACTATATGGTTCAAAGGAAACATTTTTCGCATTTAAGAAAAGATATGAAAAAAGCTCCAGATTCCGAGTTAACTGTTGATAATGAGAATAAGTAAAAATTATAATATTTAATTTTCTTTTTTAGATTTTGGATAAATTATATCCCAAAGTTTTCCTGCTACATTGTGAGGTTTACCAACAAGAGGGTAGTGATGAAGATCAATAAAGGGAGCACTATTACACTCGATAACTCCGCTTCTTGGTTGGTTACGCCATGAAATACTTGCATCTTTCATAATGAAGTCTACTCCGATAAGTGGGTCATCTAATACTTCTGCTATTTGTTCAAGCATTGCAATATTTTCAGGATGTATAACTTCTGTCATATCTGTAATACCACCACCGCAAGCACGGCTCGTTTTCTGTCCGAGTGTTACTATTTCATCTATCGTTGGTATTGTACTTTCACTGTTACCCCAATGAAGAAGTTCTTTCTCTGCTTCTTTATCAAGTGAAAGCTTATGGAATATTGGTCCTGCTCGAAGTGGATTTTTGTTTTCTATTTCAATAAGCTCTTTTATGTTGTGTATTCCATCTCCGATAATGTATGCTGGCTCACGACGCAAGCAAGCCACGAACTTCTTTCCGATAAGAGTCCCACGGAAAACATATCCTTCAAGCTCTTCTTCTATCATAACCCAAGGAGAAAGCTTATGTGCTAAATTATAGGCTTTTATCATTTCTTCTTCATTTTCTATGTGAATCGTTGTGTGGCGGCTTCTAGATCCTAGATTCGGTTTTGCTATTACAGGTTTTTGTAATGTTCTAAATATTTTTAAAGCATCCTTTCTGCTACTTGCTATTCCACCTTTTGCTATGGGGATACTAGCTTTTAAGAAGTGCTTCTTCATCTCGTTCTTGTTGTCCATCCAAGCTAGGCCTTTAGGGTTATAGTCTTTAGTACGAGGAAGAACATCAAAAAATCTCATTTCTCCTTCATATCTAGAAATAAATAAATCACGCCCTATTCCAAATAAAAGGAACTCTTCCATGTTGATATTTCTTTTATTTGCTTCTTCCCATAAAACCTTAGTTCGGAGGCTGTCTTTTCCGCTTAACTCTTTCTCTATCTTGCCAAGCCTTAGCATGGCTAAGACTTTTGTAAGTCCAGGACCAATCCATTCAAGCTTACTTTCTGGAATCCAGTTACTCATCCAGTTTGTCCAAGGCTCGATCCAAGAACTTAGCAGTATCGATGTGTAAACGAGTTTGTGGTTTACTTGTGCCCCACCACAATCTGGGCAGTAATTTTTCTTTTGTTTGTTCATATGATTATTCTTTATAATATACCATAAGAATTTATTAAATATAAATAAGTAACGCGTTGTTTAAACAAAAACAAAACTACGATGATTCAAAAGTTAGATCTCAAAAGTTATACATTTCGTTGTTTTATTACCTTGATCTCTATGTTATTATATGATTAGGTTATCGATTTTGATAATTAATTAGTTTTACTATATTATGTTATGAAAAAGAAATACTTTTACTCATTGTTTTTCGTTTTAATCTTCAACCTATTAATTTTTTCTAAAATAGAAGCTGTCACCTATTATGTCTCGTCTACTGACGGTAATGACATTTGTAATGGTTCAGCTAAAACCGCATACACAGAAGGATCGACCATTTGCCCTATTAAAACTCTGGGTAAGATAAACACTCTTACTTTAGCATCAGGGGACAACATACTCTTCAAATCAGGAGATACCTTCTATGGATCATTAACTATCAATAACTCAGGAACAGCAGGTAATCCTATTACATTCTCTTCCTATGGAACAGGAAGCAAACCAACCATCACTGGATTCACTGATGTAACTTCGTGGACTAATTTAGGAAATAATATCTGGGAATCAACTAGTGCTGTGTCTACATTAGATGCTCTTAATATGGTTACCGTTAATGGAGTGAATACGGCGATGGGGAGGTGGCCGAATGCTGATGCAAGTAATGGAGGCTATGCTACATTTCAATCACACTCAGGTAAAACTTCAATTACATCTTCGGCTCTCACCAGTACTCCTAATTGGAAGGATGCAGAAGTG
>JBBSBU010000051.1:0-3827 GCA_038250975.1 Minisyncoccia bacterium | reverse complement strand
TCTTTCCACTCTCATCTGTGTCAACAATATCTTTAACAAAGTCGATGTTTGGTATTTGTCCTATTTCTATAAAAATTCCGTTTGAGGGTATTGTATGCTCTTCTCCTGTAACTTTATCTTTGTATGTGAGAGAACTTACAAATTGTTCCCCATCTACGCGTAGTATTTCTGCATTAGTGATAATTTTAAACTTTGGATTTTCCATCATTTTTTTAATGGTTATTTCATCTGCACGGAATTCATCTCTTCTGTGTATAAGAGTTACATTGTTGCAGTAAGCAAGTAGCTGAGCAGCAGACTCAAAAGCAGCATTTCCTCCACCGATAACGAGCACATCTTGACCGTCAAACATTGGTCCATCACAAGAAGCACAATAGGTGATACCTTTGTGCTCAAATTTATCAGTATTTATTGCTTCGAGTTTGCGTCTTACACTCCCAGTCGCAACCAATATAGTTTTTGAAGTATATTCCTTTCCTGATTCAGATTTTACACTAAAGATATTTTCGTTTTTTAAGACTGAAGAAATTCTTTCTCCTTCAAAAATATCCAAGAATGGACCCTTGTAATAAAAAGTATGTTTCCTTAAGTTAGATGCCAAATCAGCACCAGATATTTCAGGCGTTCCAATCCAATTATAAATTAACTCTGATACCGTTGACTGGCCTCCGAATTCACTTGTAATTATTGCAGTTTTAAGTTGTTTGCGGGCTGCATAGACCGCAGCTGCAGTTCCTGCTGGTCCTCCTCCTAATATAATTAAATCATACATATATTTGCATTTTATACTAATTTTATAAAATTAACAAAAAATACAAAATAAATCTTATTAAAGGGGCATGCACAAGGTCGACGGACCGAGCAATTAAGAAAATTTCAGCAGAAATTTATCTGGACCCTTTAAGAAGAGCTTATTTTGTATTTTTTGTTAAAAACTTTATTTCTTATTTCTTCTTAAGAATGCTGGAACAGTGCTCCAATCTTCAGTATCATCAATAAATAAATCGTCATCAGGCTTATCAGTTTTCTCATTCTTTTTAATATACTCAGAAGAGCTATCTTTTAATGTTTCTTTATTTACTGCTTGCATGACTTCTTCTTTTGAGGAATTATTTAATGTAGGTTCTGTTGTTTTTTGGTGTATTTGAAACAATGAACGCTTTGGCATGTCGGTAGGGAAGCCAGTCGCGATAACTGTGACTTTCATTTCTCCTTTTTTAAGCTTGTCGTCACTAATTGTTCCAAAAATAACTTTAGCTTCCTTATCAATAGACTCAGTTATTATTTTAGCAGCTTCTTGAATTTCATGGATTGTCAGATCATCTCCACCAGATATAGCAAAGAGAACTCCCTTTGCTCCAGATATTGAAAGATCTAGAAGAGGCGAGTTAATAGCCTGGATAGCTGCTTTCTCGGCTCTACCTTCTCCAGCTGCTATTCCAACTCCCATGAGAGCACTTCCTGCATCAGACATAACAGACTTAATGTCCGCAAAGTCAACATTTATCATTCCGGGTGTTGTGATTAATTCAGAAATGCCTTCAACAGCTTGCTTTAGAACTTCATCACAAAGAGCGAAAGCTTGTCTGAATCCCACGTCTTTACCAGATATAACAATAAGTCTGTCGTTTGGTATTACAAGAATAGCATCAACTTCTTTTTCGAGTTCAGAAAGTCCCATTTCTGCCAGCTTCATTCTTTGATTTCCTTCAAAAGAGAATGGTTTCGTAACAACTGCTACAGTAAGTATTCCTTGTTCTTTTGCTGCTTGAGCAACAATAGGAGCAGCACCGGTTCCAGTACCTCCACCCATACCACAGGCGATGAAAATCATGTCGGCTCCTTTGATTACATCTTGTATCTCAGCTTTTGTTTCTTCTGCTGAACGTCTTCCGATTTCTGGGTTCATACCAGCACCAAGACCTTTGGTTAAGTTCTTTCCGAGATGCACTTTCTTTTCAGCCATGGAATTATGCAAATCTTGAACATCTGTGTTCATTACTATGAATTCCACACCTTTAACTTTTGAAGCTATCATGTGATTTAGGGCATTCTTGCCTGAGCCACCGATACCTATAACTTTAATTCTTGCAAATGATTCTATGTCTGGGTTTATTTTAGGCATAATATATATAGTATAGACCCTAGTCACGTCCTTTAAGGCGGGAGATGAAGTCTTTCGTTAATAATAAATTTACTTCATACATAATACCAGAAATATATAAAAAGGAAACATTTGACTAAATGTTTCCTTCGTTTTCTAATATGATCGGTTTATGGTAAAAGTTGGTTAAAAATTGATTTGAAAAATCCTTTAACTTGTTTCATGTTATTTAAAGCAGAACTTTGTGTACCATTTTCTGATGTAGAGCTCAATGCAAGTCCGTAAGCTGTATACCATGATGGATCTTTTATTTTTAATTTATTATTTATATTCGTATCATATGGTCCAACTCTTGCTGGTAGGTTTAATATCTTTCTAGATATTTCTTCTATCTTTAATATAGAGCTACCTCCACCAGCAAAAATTATTCCAGCGGGCAAGAGTCCACTTCTTCGGATTCGCTTTAAGTGATTTTCAATTAATTCAAATATGTCCCCGAGTCTTGCTTCTATGATCTCATCAACTTTTTTCTTGGGGAAATCTCCTCCTATGACACTACCTAGTTTTATACTTTCAGCTTCTTCTAATCCAATTTTGAAACCGAGCGCTATGTCTTTAGTTATATCCATACTTCCAATAGGAAAAACTTGTAAAGATATAGGAAGATTATTCTCAAAAACAGACATAGTCACAGTTTCTGATCCGATGTCTACTAGTGCGCAACCAGCTGTCTTTTGTTTGGAACTTAATAAAATAGAAGATAATGCTATGGGGGAAGCTACAACATCGGTTGCTTCTATGTTTACAAGACCCAATACAGTGACAATGTCATTAATGTTTTGTTTTAAGCATGTGATAAATAATGTTTTAACTTCAAGTTTGATCCCGTGCATCCCTACTGGTCTGCCGTATATTTCTTTACCGTCTAGCTTGAAAGAAACAGGGATCGTGTGTATTATCTTTTTATTTAATATGTCTAGGTTTTCTTCACTTGAAGACAAAACCTTTGCAACATCGAGCTCTGTTATCTCTTGGTCTGCTCTTGATATTATTACAGAGCCGACAGAAGCTATAGATCCTAGATTTACACCACCGATAGAAACACAAGCCTTTTTAATCTTCGAACCGAGAGTAGCTTCTGCTTGCTTTATGGCTTTATTTAAACTTTCTGTTACAAGGTCAACATTTGTAATGTAGCCCAGTCTTAGTCCTTCAGTTTCTGCTGTTCCGGTCGCTAGTAAAGAAGGGGAATTTGATTCCTTGTTGTAACCAACCACTACTACTTTAATAGTATGGGTACCAATATCTATACCAACGTTAAAATTATTTTTCATTATTATTTTGAATCAATTAAGAAAACATTTTCAGAAATTTCTTTTCTTGTTTTTCCATTATACTACTATGATCGAAACCTTTCAAATGCAAGCATCCGTGTATAAACAAATATTTAAGAAACTTTGTATAACTCATATCAAAAAGTGGAGCATCTTTCCTTATTTTTGATAAATCGAAGGTAATATCTCCAGATATCTCTGAAAGAGGGAAAGATAGAATGTTTGTAGTTTGATCAAGCTGTCTGTATTTTTTATTTATCTGTCTTTGCTTAATTGAAGATAAAAAACTTACCCCAAGCTCATAATTCTCTCCCAGTATTGCATTTTTTATATAAACAAAAGGCAAGCGTGGAAGCTTGCCTTTTGTGGGGTTCTTAATTGTACAGAAT
>JBBSBU010000050.1:0-4181 GCA_038250975.1 Minisyncoccia bacterium | reverse complement strand
TTTTTTGATTTTACTTTCTAAAAATTCCTTTGATGGATAAATAGAAGACACACCTCTAGTTAATAATTCATCTATTTTATTTTCATCTATTATTACTTTGGCCATATACTCTATATTATCACACCCACACAAATTTCCCATGCCTAAACTAGAAGCTTATTCTAAACATAGTATGGGAAATTTGTGATATGATATTATTGTATGAAAAAACATTCAATTAAAGTATTAAAGAATACCCTATTTTTATTAATTGGTTTTGGTGTTGTTTTGAGCGGACTACTTATTATATGGATTAGTACTCTCAAACTACCTGATTTCAAGCTTTTTACAGAAAGAAAAATACAAAGCTCAACCAAGATATATGACCGCACTGGAGAAATACTTCTTTATGATGTCCACAGCGATATAAAAAGGACGGTAATCCCTTATGAGCAGATAGGTTTAAACATAAAGAATTCAACTATCGCTATTGAAGATGGTGAATTCTATAAACACAAAGGAATTCGTCTTTCTTCTATTTTTAGAGCCACAGTGTGGGCTAAGCTTACGGGGAAGAAAGTTCAAGGTGGTTCCACCATAACTCAACAGCTTATAAAGAATACCCTTCTGACTTCCGAACGGTCAATAACTCGCAAAATGAAAGAGTGGATTTTATCTATCAAGCTCGAGAAGATTATGAGTAAGGATGATATTCTCACTCTATATTTAAACGAAGCTCCTTACGGTGGAAACATTTACGGAATAGAGGAAGCCTCAAAAGCATTTTTTGGGAAAGAACCCTTAGACTTAACTTTGGCAGAGTCGGCATATTTGGCGGCAATACCTAACGGTCCAACTTATTACTCTCCTTATGGTAAAAACAAAGACAAGCTAGACGAAAGAAAAAACTTGGTATTACGAAGGATGCATGATTTAAACTTTATAGATGAAAATACATACATTACAGCAAAAGATGATGTTGTAACTTTCATGCCAGAAAGACTTATGAACATAGCTGCTCCACACTTCGTATTTTTTATAAAAGATTATCTTGAAAAACGTTATGGGGTAGGCACTCTGGAAGATGGGGGTATGAAAGTTGTAACAACGATAGATTACGATCTTCAAAAAAAAGCAGAGGAGATAGCTAAAGAAAAAGCAGAAAAAAATGAGAAAGACTGGAATGGGAAAAATACAGCTATTGTTGTAATAGATTCTCAAACTGGACAGATTCTTTCTATGGTTGGTTCTAGAAATTACTTTGATAAAACCGTCGATGGAAATTTTAACGTCTCAACTGCAGCAAGACAACCGGGGTCATCTTTTAAGCCAGTGGTGTATGCTGCCGCTTTCGAGAAAGGTTACACTTCGGAGACAACACTCTTTGATGTTAAAACAGAATTTAATGCCTCTTGTGATGGTGATGGGAAGCCTCTACCAGGACACGGCGGTGCGACATGTTACCACCCATCTGATTATGACAATGCTTACCGAGGGCCAATGACACTAAGGAATGCCCTCGCTCAGTCTATAAACATAGTAGCTGTTAAACTTCTTTATTTAGTAGGGATAAATGACTCAATCAAAGTAGCTCAAGATTTAGGAATTACAACACTAACAGAACCAGCAAGATATGGATTATCTTTGGTTATTGGAGGTGGTGAAACAACCTTACTTGAAATGACTTCAGTTTATGCTGTTTTCTCTGCAGGTGGTGTTCGTCATCCCTACAAAGGAATCCTTTCTGTAGAAGATCCCACTGGAAAAATATTAGAAAAATATGAAGATAAACCATATCAAGTTATGAGTACTAATACTACAGATATTTTATCTGATATTTTATCTGACAATATAGCTCGAATACCAACTTTTGGTATAAATTCTGTTTTAAATGTACCAGGTAGAGAAGTAGCAGTAAAAACTGGTACTACAAATGATAACAAAGATGCTTGGACTATTGGCTATACGCCTTCTGTAGCGGTTGGTGTTTGGGTTGGTAACAACGACAACACTCCTATGAAAAAAGGCGGTGCTGCCCTTGCTGGCCCCATATGGAACGCAGTGATAGTAGAAGCACTGAAAAACAAACCTGTTGAATTTTTTGAGAAACCCAAAGCCATAGACCCATCGCTTCCTCCTATTATTAGAGGTTTTTGGCAAGGGGGAGAAACTTTCACAAGTGACATACCTTCCTTTGATACAAACACTGGCCTACCACTAGGATCAACTCAGAAAGAAACATCAATAACAAATGTTCACACAATCTTATACTGGTTAAATAAAAGCGATCCACTTAATCCAGTCCCAAGTAAGTCAACAAAAGATTCATTGTTTAACAACTGGGAATATGGTATTCAAAACTGGTGGTCCAAGAACTATATTAATTACAATATAATTTCTTCATTAGAGGCTCCAATAACCGAAACAAATAAAACCACAAGCATAAAACCTGAGTTTAAAATTAATGGTCTTTTAAATAAAGATTATTCCAAAGATGATATTATTAATTTTACAGTTAGCTCTCTAGGAAAAAATTCCATCAAAAAAGCAGATGTCTATATAAATGATATATATCTACAGACATCTAAAAAGCTTCCTTTTAGTGTTTCTTTTACTCCCAAAGAAATATCTAATCTTGTAACAAATAATGTCATTCGAGTTATTGGTTATGATATAAATGGAGAAAAAGGTGAAACACTAGTAAATATAGTTATTGATTAAGCTACCTTAAGTCACTTATATTAAATCCTGGTATTGCCACCTGGATATCCTTTATGATTTTGTCTTTTTTTATCATTATTTCGTTTCTAACCAAAGGAGAGGTTTTTATATAAACAACAGGTTGTTTTATTTGAATATTTTTATTTTCAATTTTAATTAAAATATTTCTTTCTATAATACTAGAAATTATTTGTAAATTTTCCTCTTTAGAAAAAAGTATTTTCTTTATGTTTTCTAAATAATTTTTAATATGACTGTAATCCATTTTATCCATTCATTGGCATCACTAGATACATAAAAGAAGAATCCCCTACTGGTCTTATTATCATAGCTCTGTTGTTACCATTAAATTCTAAAATAACAGAATCCGATGATATAGAATTAAAACAATCAACTATATATTTATAGTTAAAATTAAGAACAACATCTTCTCCTGTGAGTGCTCCGGCAATAAGAGTAATATTCTCACCTATGTCTACGTTTTTTGCTTCTATCTCAAAAACTTTTTCCTTGGGTTTTATGTTAAACGTAATCTGGTTAAACTTATCAGAGAATATGTTTGATATTTTCAAAGAAGAAATAAAATCTTGTTTCAGTAGAGTAGCTTCTGTTAAAGTGTTTTTAGGTATAATTTGTTTATAATCAGGGAAAAGACCATCAACAACTCTTGAGGTAAGATAAATATTTGGAGATGAAAAAGAGATTTGATTCTTTTGAAGTGTTATTTTAATATCATCATTAATATTTTCTAAAACTTTTATTATTTCAATGGTGTTTTTAAATGGTATTAAAATACCATCAAAAGAAAGCTTTTGTTTTATTTTAACCTTCTTTTCAGCTAGTCTAAATGAGTCTGTCGCGACAAAAACAAGCATATCATCTTCTGGATATATATAAACACTACCTATCTCTGGCTTTATCTCTGAAACTGAAGCACTATAATAAACAGACTTTATACCCTCTATAAACTTTCTTACGGGTATTTCTATTACTTCACCTTCAATTAGTGGGATTGTTGGAAAATCTTCATTTGGAATACTTTTTAAAATTATAGTGTTTGTTTTCGTTTTAACAGATAGATTGTTATCTATTAATTCAAAAGATACAAACTGATCACCTGTTAAAACAGAAAATAAAGAAGATAAAATATCACTTCTAATAGCAACAACACCTTCCCTCTCTATTTTTGCAGGAATTTCCATTTCTATACCTATGTTTAAATTAGTTGCTCTTAGTTTTAGTGATTTACCAGTAGCAACCCAGAGCACAGACCCTAGGACTGGTAAAGTTAAATTCTTCCCCGTTATTCTGTCTACTATCATTAGTGCATTTTTAATTTTTTCTATTGAGCATTCTAATTTCATATATTTGTTATTACAAGTGTTATTAATGTATGTTTATAATTATATATTAATAATTTATTACTATTATTAGAGGTGTTAATATGTGGATTACTTTTAAATACTTATTCTATATATCTT
>JBBSBU010000049.1:0-4183 GCA_038250975.1 Minisyncoccia bacterium | reverse complement strand
TACCAATTCAAGGACAACAAGTATGGCTTGTTGGAATAGGAATATTGTTTTTTTCCTTGATCATTTTTTTGATCTGGAAAATATTTAAAGGCATACCGATTGGTATGGATGATATTGATTGATTTGCGCGAGAAATATGTTAGGACCCGTTTGCTTCGTGCAACGGGTTCTTTTTTTTATGTTATAATACAATTATGCAAAATGAATTAGGAACATTATATGTAGTAGCAACTCCCATAGGGAATATGGAAGATATAACTTTTCGTGCAGTTAGGATACTAAAAGAAGTAGATACTATCCTTTGTGAAGATACTCGCACGACAGGTAACTTACTTAAAAAGTATGACATACACACCAAGACTCTTAGCTATAATGCACACAGTTCGCATAATAAGCACAAGAGTATTATCGATAAGTTGCGTGAAGGCAAAGATATAGCTATGGTTTCCGATGCTGGGACTCCTTGTATTTCTGATCCGGGAGTATTGCTTGTATCTTATGTTCGAGAAGAGTTTAAGAGTGAGGCAAAAGTAGTTCCAATCCCTGGAGCAAGTGCTATTATCTCTGCTTTATCGGCATCTGGGATTTCTTCTGCTGAATTTATTTTCTATGGATTTCTACCACACAAGAAGGGAAGAGAGACTCTTTTCAAAGAAATGGCTGTGTCGAACAGGACTATGGTTTTCTACGAGTCAACTCATCGCATACTTAAAACGCTAGCTTCGCTCAGTGAGCATTGTAAGAACCACCGTGTAATGATTGCCCGTGAGCTTACTAAACAATTTGAAGAATTCGTAAAAGGGACACCTGAGGAAGTCTTGGAGTACTTTACTGTGAACAGTGAAAAACAAAGAGGTGAATTTGTAGTCATAGTAGACCCCAAATAAATAGTTTAAAACTATAAAACACTACAACTTTTTGTAAATTTTCAATTTATCGAAAAGGTAGTATAATAAAAAAATGAGAAAAGAACGCACTTTATTGATTATTGGTTTATGGGTAGCACTTCTACCATACTTTGGATTTCCTGATACATGGAGAAAGATATTGTTTATAATTTCAGGTATTGCGATTGTTTATTTGTCATATTTATTCTATAAAGAAGCAAGCATAAGACTAAGTAAAGAAGAGAACAGAGTTAAGTCATTTACAGATAATATAAGTAGTGGCGAATAATATGCAAAATAAAAGAAACGTTAAATTACAAATATTTTTAATGCTCGCGTTGATAGTATGCGGGCTATTTGTTTATTTTGTATTACCTATGGTTAAGAGTCAAGTTGAGTACAGAGCAGAGGATCCTTTGGCTTTAGTTTCAGGCACAGATGATGCCAAGAAAGGGGATATCAGTAAAATAGAAGTACCAATAGTTAAAGCAGAAGAGCAAAGTGTACCAGCTATAAGTCCGATAGTAGTCACTCACATACAAACACCCAAAGAAGTAAAAGCTGTTTATATCTCAGCTTGGGTTGCTGGTTCTCCTAAGTTTAGAGATACGATTATAAAAATGATAGATGATACAGAGTTGAATGCTATTGTTATCGATGTTAAAGATTCGACAGGAAGAGTAAGTTTTGAGATGCCAGACCCAATCGTAAAAGATACTGGAAGTATAGAGAAGCGTATCTCAAATATTCGAGCACTCACAGACACTCTTCATAAAAAGAATATTTATATTATAGGACGCATCTCAGTATTCCAAGATCCGTATATGACAAAGAAGAAGCCTGAGTGGGCTGTGACGAAGAAAAGTGATGGAACGGTATGGAAAGATCGCAAGGGTTTGTCTTTCTTAGACCCAGCGAAAAAGGAAGTCCATGACTACGTGGTGGCTGTTGCAAAAGGAGCTTATGAAGAAGGCTTCGATGAATTGAATTTTGACTATATTCGTTACCCTTCAGATGGAAATATGAAAGACATTAATTATCATTTGAAAGAAGGTGATACAAGGTCAGACAATATCGAAAAGTTTTTCAAATATTTATCGAAAGAAGTAAAGAAAGATATAAATATCCCTATGTCCGCAGACTTATTCGGGCTTACAACAGAAGTGAATGATGATATGGGCATCGGTCAAGTTTGGGAGAAAGCATTGCCGTATTTTGATTACTTGTCTCCAATGGTTTATCCATCTCATTATCCATCTGGACATATGGGGTACAGTAACCCAAGTGCACATCCTTATGAAGTTATAAATCAGGCTTTAGTAAAGGCAATCGTCAAAACTAATAAGATAGGAGAAAACATAAGCAAGATTCGCCCATGGTTACAAGATTTTGATTTAGGAACAACATACACGAAAGATTTAGTGCAAGCAGAAATGAAGGCTGTGTATGATAATGGTTTGGATTCTTGGATGCTGTGGGACCCTTCGAATAAATATACCCCAAGTGCTTTAAAGCTTGAAACAATACAATAATTTTGTAATAATAAAGACAATGAAAAATATATTTAAAAGTATTTCGCTAGAGAAAATAATTTCAAGAAAAGTTGCTTATATATTAATCTCTTTAATACTCCTACTTGGAGTTTTTAGTGCTGGAGCATATATAGGCTACACTCGTCGTCCAGAGATAGATAAAGTGTCAGGAGTCGTGAATAAAATCCCAGAATTTGAAACAACAGCAGACTTCGCTCCTTTCTGGAAGGCATGGAACGTCTTAAAAGATAAGTCTATTTATTCTGAAAAGTTGACTGATCAGGATCGCGTCTGGGCCGCCATAAAGGGTCTTGCAAGTGCCGCAGGGGATCCATACACCACATTCTTTAATCCAGGTGATAACAAGCTATTTAAGGACGAAATAAAGGGTTCTTTCAGTGGTATTGGAGCCGAAATAGGTATGAAAGATGGTATTTTGACAATTATTGCTCCTTTGAAAGACACACCAGCTTGGAATTCTGGAATAAAGGCTGGAGATAAAATACTAAAAATTGATAGTACAGAAACAAATGACTTGTCGATAGATGCAGCTATTGGACTTATGCGTGGAGAGAAAGGAACGCCGGTTGTCCTCACAGTCCTTCGCACTGGCGAGAATCAGACAAGAGAGATAAGCATAACAAGAGACACCATCCAAGTTCCAACAATAGAAACAGAAGACAGGGTTGAAGATGGTATTTTTGTCATCAAGTTCTATAGCTTCTCAGAGAGTTCAGATGTAATGTTTGCTAAAGCTTTGCAAGAGTTTGGAAAGACAGGAGAGCATAAACTCATTATCGATTTACGTGGTAACCCTGGAGGATACTTAGATATTGCTGTGAACATCGGTTCATGGTTCATAGATGAAGGAAAGACTATTGTAAGTGAAGATTTTGGAACAAGTGAGAAGGCTCAAATATACAGAAGTCATGGTCCAAGAATATTTAATGATAGTCTCGAGTTAGTAGTTCTTGTAGATGGAGGTTCAGCTTCAGCTTCTGAGATTCTGGCTGGAGCACTAAAGGAGTATGGTATTGCAACTCTTGTTGGAGAGAAAACTTTCGGTAAGGGTTCTGTCCAAGAGTTAGTGGATATAACGCCAGAAACTTCTCTTAAGGTTACTGTCGCTAAGTGGCTAACTCCAAACGGTGTATCTATATCACTTAAAGGTATCGATCCAGATGTCATTGTACCTTTCACTCTGAAAGATTATGAAGCCAAGAAAGATCCTCAGATGAATAAAGCTGTCGAAATATTAAAAGCTAAGAAATAATATTTTATGAAGATAATACTAACAACAGATGTGCCAAAAGTTGGGAATAGATATGATTTAAAAGAATTAAAAGATGGCTATGCGAATGTCCTTATCACAAAAGGAGTTGCTCTTATGGCTACTCCTAAAGCCTTAGCAGAGCTAGAAGCTAAGAAGGCTCAAGTAGAAAAGAAAAAAGCAGATGAAATGAAGATGTTTGAATCTATCATAGCTTCTATCGATAATAAGAAAATTGAAATAAAAGTGAAAGCGAACGAAAAAGGACACTTGTTCAAGTCTGTAAATGTGAGTGATGTGGCGGAAGCTATTAAAGAAGTAACGGGAGTAGAAATAGAAGAAAACGCTATCATTATGGACCATATAAAAGAAATTGGTTCTCATATTATCGAAATAAAGAAAGGAAATAAAAAAGGGAAGTGTGAAATAATCGTAATAAGTAGTAAATAAATAAAGAAGTTAGCTCCCCAGATAGGGGTCGAAGCCCTATCTGG
>JBBSBU010000048.1:0-4417 GCA_038250975.1 Minisyncoccia bacterium | reverse complement strand
TAAGTAAAGAAGAAAGAAAAGCGATAACCGTCATTACTTCTTATCTTGAAGCTAAAAAAGTTAAATAGTTTTTATATTAATTTTCCTAAATAATGTTTAAGGGTATAAATCCAATCTTCTTCATTGTCTGGATTTTGCTCTTTCTGGGTAAGCATCCACTCAAGATAGCCTTTGTCGATATCTCTAACTTCTTCGACTGTTTTGCCATTATGTTTGCCAAAGTTGAACATTGTCATGAGTGAAGGCTTACTTGATATTTCAATCATCTTTTCTATTGCTTCATCTTGTGATTTAGCGAAATCATGCAGCGTACCGTCCTTTGAATCGCTGCTATCTTCCTTCATTATTTTATCTAATAGTCTCTCGTAAAGTTTCTCAAGTACAAGCACATCACCAAGAGCATCATGGGCTGTGGCATCTATCTCTATGTCTAAGTAATACCTTAAATACTGAAGTTTGTACTGAGGGATGACATTGTTCTTGTCTAGGGCACGAGCGACACGAAGAGTACAAATGAAATTCTTTGGTTTGATATCCTCGTTATTCATAATAGCTAAGTCAAACTTTGCATTATGAGCCACAACTACAGAGTCATTTGATTCAAATAATTCTTTTACTTTTTTATAATCATTACTCTCTTTAAATGCTGGCTTGTCCGCCACCATCTTGTTGGTTATGTGTGTAATTGCACTAGCTTCAGGAGGGATAGCTATCTCAGGTTTGTAAAGCTCGTTGAAAGTTTCCTTGTCTGTTTTATATGCTAACTGGCAAAGAAAATCTTTTTTAGGTTCATTACCTGTAGTTTCTGTATCAAAAAATATAATGTTTTTCATATATGTGCATTTTAACATATATTTGATATAATAAGATATATGTCACTACACGAACAAATTAAAAATAATATAAAAATATACATGAAAGCAGGAGATAAGGTTCGGTTGGAAGTTATGAGAGGGCTTGTAACTGCCTTTACGAATGAACTTGTTTCTACAAGTAGGACTCCTCAGGATTTACTTACAGATGAAGAAGTTATAAAAGTTATTACTCGAGCTTCAAAACAAAGAAAAGATTCCATCGAACAATTTACAAAAGGTGGACGTACTGATCTTGTAGATGTTGAAAAAGACCAATTAAAAATTCTTGAAGAATTTCTTCCTAAGTTAATGGAAAAAGAAGAAGTGGAAGAATTTGTAAAAACAAAAATTTCAGAACTCGAGACTCTTGATTTAACAAAAAAGGGGATGTTTATGTCTTCACTTATGAAAGATTTGAAAGGTAAAGCAGATGGTGCTATGGTTAAAGAGGTCGTCGATAGATTATTTATTTAATAGCGTTGCGTTTTAATTGACATTTACGCGACGTGATTTTAAGAAATCATATGAAAATTATTTTACATTGGGTTATACTTTCAGCTTCAGTATTTGCTACTACATATATAATATCTGGGATAAGCCTATCTCCAGTTTTGCAGACGGCGCTTATCGTAGGTGCTGTCCTTACTTTGTTTAATATGTTTATTAAACCTATAATTACAATCCTTACCCTTCCCTTAAATATAGTTACGCTTGGATTATTTTCACTCGTAGTTAATGGATTACTTTTCTGGTTCCTTGGGGCTGTCATAAAAGGTTTTAGTGTTAGTACTTTCGCCGCTGCTTTTGTCGGAGCAATACTGGTTTCTGTTATAAACTGGATCCTTAAAAAGGTTTTTCACTTTGATTTTTAATTTATTATGGACCACGCTTCGATTGAAGTCATTCGTCATTTCATAGAGATACACGCAATTTTTATATATTTTATTATATTTTTTGGAGTGGTTATTGAAGGTGAAGTTGCTGTTATCTTTGCCGGGATATTTTCTTATCTTGGTTTTATAGACATATTTATTTCTTTTACATCTGTAATTTCAGGAGGTATTGCAAAATCATTAATAGGGTATTCTTTGGGTTGCTACTTAAATAAAAATCATTCGCACAAACCTTTTGTTAATAGAATAGAGAGAAGGATATACCATTTCCTTCCACATTTTAAAGATAAACCTTTTTGGTCTATCTTTATGTCTCGTTTTCTTATTCTGGGTATTGGGTGGTTTACAGTTGTCCTGTCTGGATATAAAAGAATAGCTCTCAGTATTTATGCTAAAGCAGAAGCCTACTCACTTGTACTCTGGACTATCGGATACCTAGCCTTAGGTCACTTTTTTGGTTTTACAGCACTAGCCATAAGTAAAGACATTCGTAAATTTCTAGTGGTTATACTTATATTCTTTATTATATTCTTTATTATTGAGAAAATTATTGCTTTTGTAGTAGAATTATTTAATGAGCCAGATAATTTAGATTTTAAAGAATAATATTCGCTTAAGCTTAAGCTACGGCAAGACAAAATATGTCAATTTTTAATAAAAAGAAAATATGTGTCACACACAATGGAGCATTCCATGCTGATGACCTTTTCGCAACAGCAACTCTTTCAATACTTAATAACGGTAATATTAAAATAATTCGTACTCGTGATCAGGAAATATTTAAAAAAGCAGATTATTTATATGACGTTGGAGGAGAGAATGATTTTGAAAGAGATAGATTTGATCATCATCAAAGAGGAGGTGCGGGAGTCCGTGAAAATGGAGTGCCTTACTCCTCTTTTGGTTTGATATGGAAGAAGTATGGAGAGCAGATTTGTGGTAGTAAAGAAGTTTCTGATTACATTGAGAGTAAGATAGTTCTGTCTATTGATGCTACTGATAATGGTCTTGATATTTCTACGCCTAAAATAAAAGGAGTAGGCTCTTACTCCGCTCCAAGTATCTTCCTTGCTTTTTATCCAACATGGAAAGAAAGCACTTTGAATGTTGATAAAATATTTAAAGAGGAAGTAGAAAAAATAGTACCATTATTAAAAAGAGAGATCGTTGTGGCAAGAGCAGATATAGAAGGAAAGGGAATAGTGGTAAAATCATACGAAGAATCTAGTGACAAAAGAATTATTATAATAGAAAGTCCATTACCTAGATATTTAATCCAGAGCATATTGTCTGGTTACTCCGATCCTGTTTACTTTATTTACCCCAGTGGGCATGATGACTCTTGGAAGGTTGAAGCTATTAGGAAAGATATTACGACCATGGAAAGTAGGAAATTATTTCCAGAATCTTGGCGTGGATTAATGAATGGTAGCCAAGAGTTAAGAATAAATACAGGAGTTCCTGATATTTTGTTTTGTCATCAGTCTGGATTTTTTCTGCATGTTAAATCTAAGGAAGGAGCCATCGCTCTTGCTCAAAAGGCATTAATATCGTAAGGTATAAATATAATGTTCATAGATGAAATAAAATTTTTTGCTAAAGCTGGCCGCGGTGGAGACGGGGTTGTTCGCTGGCGTCGTGAAAAATTTATAGATAAAGGGGGTCCAAATGGTGGAGACGGAGGACGTGGTGGAAGTATCTATGCTGTCGCTGTTCAAGACGTACATATTCTTTCTCGTTACAAACATAAGAAGGAATGGAGAGGGAATGAAGGAGAAGCAGGTATGGGGGGCAGTCGTCACGGTAAAGACGGTGTTGATACGATTATTGAGCTTCCTATGGGTTCTATAATTACAAATGTGGAAAGTAAAGCTTCTGTTTCTCTTGAGACAGTTGGGCAGAAGGAACTCTTACTCAAGGGTGGATTTGGTGGCTTTGGGAATGAACAATTTAAGACTTCTACAAACACAACTCCCACTAAGGCTACAAAAGGTAAGACTGGTGAAGAAGGAAACTTCAAAGTTGAGCTTGAATTATTTGCTGAAGTTGGTCTTATTGGGTTACCAAATGCAGGAAAATCATCTCTTCTAAATGCAATTACAAATGCAGATGCGAAAATAGGTAGCTATCAGTTTACAACTCTTGATCCAAACTTAGGGGATTTCTACGGACATATTATTGCTGATATCCCTGGTCTTATAGAAGGAGCAAGTGAAGGTAAGGGCCTTGGTATTAAATTCTTAAAACATGTAAAGAGGACAAGGATGCTTGCACACCTGGTTTCACTTGAGAGTGAGAACCCCATGAAAGTGTATAAACAGATTCGTAAAGAGCTAGGTTCTTTTGATAAATCTTTGCTTGAGAAAAAGGAAATAATAATTTTGACCAAGACTGATGTTGTAGGTGAAAAGAAAATAGATAAAGTCAAAAAAGAATTCGAGAAGTTAGATGAGCCAATATTTACACTTTCACTTTATGAAGATAAATCTTTAAAGAAGTTGATAGATGGGCTGGTGAAGTTACTGAGGAAATAAAAAAATATTATAGAAAAAATTCGGAAGTCGGACTTCCGAATTTTTTTGTTTGACAGATAATGAGAGGGGGAGGAGAGTAAGGAAAATAATTTAAAACTTATAGTTATGAAGAAGATTTTGTTAATTAAATATAACC
>JBBSBU010000047.1:0-4455 GCA_038250975.1 Minisyncoccia bacterium | reverse complement strand
AGAGCATCTCTGGCTTCATTTTGTGAGTAACCAAGTGATTTTAAGGCTTCTAGTATATCGCCCTCTTCACGTAAAGTACTTGAAGTATCATTGTCATTTTTGTAGTTTTGTAGTTTGTCTCTAAGTTCTATGATTATTTTCTCCGCTGTTTTCTTTCCAATACCTGAGACTTTGTTTAAATAACCAACATCTCCGGTGGCGATAGCTCTTTTTATTGTGCTAATAGGGGCTAGAGCAATGATAGCTAGAGCTGATCTCGGTCCAATACCGGAAACATCCAAAAGGAGCTCAAAGAAAGAAAGCCCTTCCGTGTTTTGAAACCCGAACAAGTCTATGGAATTTTCACGGACAGCAGTATATATATAAAGTGAGACTTCCTCTCCTTCTTTGTGTAGTGAAAGTGTCTCTGGTGTTATATTTACCCTGTAACCCACACTACCAGTATTTATTATCACAAATTTATCTGTTTTGTGTATTATTTCTCCGTGTAAATAAGCTATCATATTTAAATAATAGCAAATATTGCTCTTTTGGGCTATTTCTGGTATTGTTTACTTATTCGATTGTCTCCCGAGAGGAGATTCTCTACTTAGAGGGGTTGGTGTCTCAACTCAATTTGAATTCAATAATAATTAATTCGTAATTATTAATTTTTAATTTTTAATTATCTAAAAACATGCCAATTACAAAATCAGCAAAAAAGGCTTTAAAAGGATCTCTTGTGAAGAAAGCAATGAATGATCGCAACAAGAAAGCCGTTAAGGAATCTATAAAAGAGATTGAAAAGCTTATAAAGGAAAAGAAGAACGATGAAGCAAAGAAGCTTTTACCTAAAGCTTATAGTGCTATAGATAAGGCTTCAAAGAGAGGTGTTATGAAGAAAAATACAGCTTCTCGAAGAAAATCTAGACTTTCAAAAATAACTAAATAATAAAAACCCCAAGGAAAGTCCTTGGGGTTTTTATTATTTAGTTATTGAGTCCCAGTTGTTACAGGCTTTTGCACCTCTACTTTTATAGAACCCACTACTGAGTCATCACTTGGTTTTTTATTTAAATTGTTATAATTCCAATTCATCATTCCACCTCTTTCAAATCTATCATTCCCAAATCTTTCCAATCTGTGCTCTCCTAACTGAGAACCCAAATAGAATGCAATGGCAATTAATATTATCCAAAATATTGTTTTAACCAAAGGGCACTTTCTCCATGCGCGGCACCCGTGCATGGAATGACAATTCTGACAATTGTTGTCCAACTTGTTTCCACAGCAGGTACTCATGTTTTCTACTACTTTTTTTTCTTCTTCCATATTATATATTTATATTTTAATAAGACTCCGACCGCTCTATTATATCATAATAATTATTAGTGACGGCAGGTAATCTCGCTGACTGCGCGTGATTGGTGATTTTGATTGGTCAAAACTAATCAAAATAGCACCAATCTTTCGATTCCTGCAAGTAAGCCAAGCAGTTTGCTTACTCGGGACCACAATAATAAAAGCCAGATAAATCTGGCTTTTATTATTGTGGTCCCGGCAGGAATCGAACCTGCATCATAACTTCCGCAAAGTTACGTCCTATCCATTGAACGACGGGACCATCTATTACACGGTTTTAATTTACACTATTATTCTTGTATTAGCAAGTTAAAATCCAATTTTCTCCATAAACTTCATAGACTTCGATTCTTCAAGTTCGGTGTTAGGTATAAATTTAAGTAGAGATTCTTTTACTTCCCCGGCGAGTTCAAAAGGTAAGGGGATTGTGTATATAGGGAGAAGATATTTATCCAATTCTACAAGTAGCTTGGCCTCATCATTTTCTTTTTTAATATTAAATCCTTTGACTACTTTCCACTCGTACTTATCTTTACCCATTGTTAGTCCACTTGTTTCAATTGAGAACATTATGTCTTCTGGGTGGCGAATACTAAAAAGAATAAGAGTGGCTCCAGAAATCAAAACAAAAACAGAGAACAAGTAATTATTCCTCCATATTGCAATACCACAAACAACCAAAGCTATAAGTCCTATCGCCCACAGAAAGTCCACACTCTTTTCTTTATGTTTATACTCAGGGACAGTCCATTCTATTTTATTTATTATAATTTCTTCCATGGGTTTATTATACTATCAAATAGCCCCCTGGTAAACATAATATGGGTATAAGATTTAATATAAATTAAAAATGACAACAAACCTTGTTTCATTTGGTTGTTGTTTAGAAGTAAAGATTTACTTCTTTAGAGATTCAACTAGAGCTTTATGGGCATCTTCTATCGAAGTTTTAAAGGAAGACTCTGCAAGGTTAATGGCGTCGTCTCTATTCTTTTTCAGTAGAGCCATCTTTGGATTTTGTTCAACTTCGTTTTTTGCTATTTTAATAGTTTCTTTTGCTTGATCAATTTTCTTTGTGAAATCAAGACTGACAACTTCTTTCGTTTCTTTATTGTTGCAATCAATTACGGCCGTCTTGATGGCTCCCCATGTTAACTTTTTAAAATCTTCTAAAGTATTATAAACAAACTCAGTATGATACTTAACTGTATCAAGTAACCCAGTTCTATAAACCTCGATAGCATTATCTACAGAGTCTCTTCTTTTAACTATTGCAGATTGGATAGATTCTTTATATGCATTTACAGCAAGTTTCTGTTCGTCAGTTTTAGCTAAGCCACCCATCTTTTCCCAGTTATTCTCTCTTTGTCCATCAGTTTCTGCGCGGGCAATAGCCTTTGTTGCATCTTCTTCACTTTTTAGATTTTCAATATTTATAAGCCTTGTGGATTGGTATAATGCTTGCTTTTCTTCTACTATTTTAATTTGCCCCATTAGCCTTTCGTTTATTAAGCCTATTTGTGAACAGAAGTTTTCTGGAGTACTATTTATAGTAGGACTTGTTACTTCTTCTCCGGAGGCTATAAAAGGTATTACTGCGAGCAGTAATAAGCTAAAAACTATTCCTTTTTTTAGATTAAATTTCATTTTCAAGTTTATTTAAATCATTGATAGTTGAAGAGTAGAACATTGTATAAGCTAGTGGCTCTTCAGCCTTTACGACCGGTTCTTTTATCGATTCATTTTGTTCTGCAAGTTTAATTATAGAGCGACTGTAGCTGTTCTCACTTGGAGATAAAGAGAATGCACCAACTACGAGTAGTACTATAAAAGTGGGGACGAGGACATATGCTCTTCTATTCTTCCACGTATTAGTGAACTCAGTAGATCTTCTTCTTATGATATTCGACATGGTTACCAGAAAACTATGACGAGAGGAAGTATTATTTAAGAAAGTAGGATTCTCTTTTATTTCAAAAAGCAGTTTCGAGAAAGACTCCTCACTAGGCTTAGTATTAAGTTTAAAAGTTTTCCTTATTAAGTTTTCTATTTCTTGTTCTTTCATGTTAGTCATTATATAAATCTCTTAATTTCTTAATTGCTCGGGAGTGAATTTTCCTTATTGTTGACTCTTGCTTGTTTACTATTTTTGATATTTCTTCATATGTTAGATCGTTTGTATAAATGAGAGATATTATTTCCTGCTGTTCACTTGAGAGATATTTTATTATTTGATTTAAAATTTCTCTCGTTTCCGCTCTTTCTCTCTCTTTATCCTCGAAGTGCTTGCTTTCCAAAAAATTATTTACAACTTCATCGGAAATAATGTCTTTAGTGGACTTTCTTCTGTAGTAGTCAATAATAGAATTATGCGCAACTTTGAAAAAGAAAGACTTAGGAGAGGTATGGTTTTCATTCCAATTTGGAAGTGAGTTCCATATTTTAATGAAGACAGTTTGTGTTAGATCTTCAGCTTCCTCTTTACTCTTTACTCTTGATAGAATATATCTAAATAAAGGAGTGTAATAATCATTGTATATTTCACTAAAAGCAACCTTATCTCCATTTTTTGCTAGAATTATAAGGTTTTTCAAATATTCTTGATTTTCTCCTTCCACATACATATAACGTATTATATGTCTTTATGTGACATAAGTCATTATCTTTTAATGTAATGGTTTTGTGGCCTTATATACAGCCTCCCTAGCTTTTTTGTCGAACATGCTTGGAATTATATTGTCTTTGGAAGGGTTTTTAACAGCTTGAGCTAAGGCCATCGCGATACCTACAAATATCTTATTATTAAACTGAGGGATTTTTTTGTCTAGCATTGCTTTGAAAGCATTTGGAAAAACCAAAGAATTGTTTATTTGGTTTGGATAGTCAGATCTGCCTGTCGCAACGATGAAAGCGCCAGCCTTGTGAGCATCCTCTGGCATTATTTCAGGTGTTGGATTTGCAAGTGTAAAAATTATTGGTTTTGGGGCCATACTTTCTATCATTTCTTTTGTTAGAGTTTTGGGCTTAGATAGTCCAATAAAAATATTGGAATCAACAAGTGCATCGGCAAGGCTCCCTCCTGGTAATTTAATAGTGCTTGCTTTTAGAAGTTCT
>JBBSBU010000046.1:0-4526 GCA_038250975.1 Minisyncoccia bacterium | reverse complement strand
GTAAGGTCTACACTGTCTGAAGAATTATTATATATTTTAACCCAAAGATGATCCGTTTTTACAGGAGGATTATAATTAACTTTTGCAATCTCAAGATTCGCATCTGCCTTATGAACAAAAATAAAAAACATTATTAAGGATAAGAGTATAAAATGTTTTTTATTTAGATTAAACATAAAAAATTATTCTAAAATTTTTCGCAAAACATCTTCTGGAACTTCTTTTTTAACCTTGCGTTTACTCCATGAGTCCTGACTAGATGTATCGTTACTTTTAATAATTTCTTTTTCTTCACTAGGTGAAGGAATATCGGATTCAATTTTTGATATTATAGGTTTAGGTGTTTCTTCTTTTATTTTTTCCACCTTAGGAGTTTCTTCTACTATTTCTTCAGCTTTAGCAATCTTCTTTTCCTCAATATTTTTTTTATCTTCTAACTCCATATGATGAGCATTTGTGACCCTAGAGAGCAAATCCTTGAGTGATGATTTCTTTTCTTCTGAAGCTTCTTTTACGACAGGAACAAAGTCATTTTTTACTTTTTTTTGATCTTCTTTTTTCAAAGAAGAAAGAGAAATGGGAGCTGGAGTATCTTTCTTAACTTCTTTAACTTCCACTTCGGGAACAACTTTTTTATCCTGAAGACCTCCTACTCCAATCTTTTGAAGCAAACCTTTCAATAAAGGAGATGGACCTGTGTGTTTTTTATTGTTTTTATCGATATGATTGTTTTGGTTAAAATTATTATTATTATAATTTTTATTATTTCCAGGGTGGTTATTATTCTTCACGAAAAAATCATCTTTCGTTTGCTTTTTATTTTCTGAAATTTTAAATCCAGAATCTGTCACAGGAAATTCTATACCTAAAACTGCAAGTGGTGAAGTAGAAACCTTTTCTTCTTGTCTTGAAGATCTTGCAGCAACGAATCCAGAATCTGGTTTTAGTTCACCGCTTTTAATCTTAAACATACATTCCTTACAGTAAACAGGCCTACCTTCTTTGGGTTCAAAAGGTACCATTGTAGATTTATTACAATTTGAACAGTCGGCCTTGTATTTTGCCTCCCCGTCACCAACTTGAAGCATTCCACTCCACTTAGATATCTCATCTTCCACTTCTTCGCGAGAACGAGTATAAAGCTTGCGTGATGACTCAATGATCCTATCTTTAACACCAGAGCTTGGATCGACTTTCATAGGAGGTAACGTCGATGCTGAAAATGGTCGGCTTGTAACACCATCTATCATAAGCTTTAGATAAATATGAAAGTTTGGTAAGTTTACTAGATCTTGGGCGGTAAATTCAGGTTCAAATTCTTTCTCTAAGAAATCAGCATCATCAGCACCTACTCGGAATATTATCATTGTTCCAACGTTACCAAAAACAGCATCTCGAACTTTTGATCCGTCTTTATTCTCAAGTTGAGCAGTGTACTGGTGAGCGACAGTAAGATTCAATCTATATTTACGAGCCTCAGAGAGAATATTTGCAAATGAATCTGTGGCAAAATTTTGGAATTCATCAACATATAAGTAAAAGTCTTTACGTTCGTCTTCTGGGATACGTACGCGCTCCATAGCAGCAAGCTGAATCTTTGTAATAATCATACCTCCTAGAAGTGCTGAGTTGTCCTCTCCAATACGCCCTTTTGAAACGTTCACCAAGAAAATTTTACCTTCATTCATTATATTGAAGATATCTATCGTAGACTTAGGTTGACCAACAACATTACGAATGATAGAAGTTGAAAGGAATTGTCCGACTTTGTTTTGAATAGGAGCGATAGCTTCATTCCTGAACTGTTCACGCCATTGCTCGTACTCGTGAACCCAAAATGCTTTTACAACAGGATCTTTCAAGTTTCCAATTATCATTTGTCTATAATCTTTGTCAACAAGCAAACGAGGAATACCTAGAAGTGTCGTACCTGGAGTATCAAGTAAAGCTAAGATAGCATTATTTAGAATGTACTCCATACGAGAACTCCAAGCATTTGCCCAAATCTTTGTGAATATTCCCATGAGTCCAGAAGCTACTAAGTGTTTATATTTTGGATCATCAAGCTGTATGACATTAAACCCTATATGAAAATCTGTGTCTGCTGGATTAAAATAAATAACATCCTTGGTTCGGTTTTCTGGAATTAAATGGAGAATTTCTTCAACGAGTTCTCCATGAGGATCAACAACACAAACTCCTTCACCATTCTGGATGTTTTGAACTATGAGATTTGAAAGCAAGACAGATTTACCAGTACCTGATTTACCGAGTATATACATATGTTGTCTCCTGTCCTTACGCTTTATACCAAAAATATTATCACTATTACGAAAATTCGTCTTAGCAAAGTAAGTGATGTCACGATTGTGTGGAATTTCTTTTTCCATATATTAGATATATTATACATCTAATTGTTAAATTTAAAAAGGCTAAAGTGATTATGTTTAAGCTTTTAATTTTGACTACATTCGTTCAATATCCAACAAAATATCTATTAGATAATTTCTTTCATCATCCATTCTTTATAAGGGTGATTTATGCGACGAACATCAACCCCAGCTATAAGTGGGACGCTGTACGTGTGATTTTTAGAAATTATTTCATTAACATCTTCAAGTTTTGACTCAAAAGTAGTTATAAGTAACATAGCCTGGTCTACGCACTTATACTCATCTTCCCAGTTGTAGCAAGATGATACAGGCCAAAAGTCCACACAAGCAGCAATCTTACTACTGATGATTAATCCTCCAAGCTTCTTTGCTTCATCCATGCTTTCGCAAGTTGTATATATAAATACCATAAAATATAGATGTTATAACTACTTTAATAATAGAAATTCCTTTTAAGTAAAATAGCCCCCCCTACATTACAATTATACCACAGTTTCTAAAAAAAGTAAATCATTTGCAATCTAGTTGAAATATTGATTTTTATTTAATTTAATAGTTCTTAACTAAATAAGTGGCTCCCCTCCTTTTTCTTCTTTGATTGTTTCTTGACTACCATCTCCTTTACTATTTTCATTCCTTCCAACAGCTGTAACTGCGGCCTTTTCTTGAGCACTACGGATAATAGTCGCTTCTTCTTCTGCGATAAGCTTTGCAGCCTCATCGGATCTAATAGAATACTTTTTACGTGAAGCAGCAATCACTCGATCTCTGTATGAAGGATGAGTCGGAGGAAGAACACGAAGAGTTTCTCCTGAGAATGGATCATAACTTTCCCCATCTATTGTCATCTTAATATAGAATTCACCAACACCTAGATTTATCATGTCTTTAACATCAAACACTGGAGCGAACTCTGGTTTAAGTTTTGTTGCATCGTCACCTCCAACACGGAAAGTAATAATAGACCCGACGTTTCCAAGTACAGCCTGCTCTACCTTAGGTAAAAGCTGAGCGACATATTGGTGGGCAACGATGAGATTCAGTCCGTACTTACGAGCTTCTGAAAGAATATTTTCAAATGTATCCGTTACAATATTCTGGAACTCATCAACATATAGATAAAAGTCTGAGCGTTCTTTTGGTTCAAGTCTTGCGCGAGCCATTCCTGCTTGCTTTATTTTTGTAAGAAACATCGAACCGAAGAATGATGAGTTTTCTTCTCCTATCTTCCCTTTTGATAAATTAATAAGGAGGATTTTCTGGTCATTCATTATTTTCTCAAGATCTATCTTATTTTCTTTTTGTCCGAAAATATTGCGAAGCATTGGATCAGACAAGAATTGACCCAACTTATTTACCAAGGGAATAATAGCATCTGTATCAAACTTTTCTGACCAGTCCGCGAATTCTATAGCCCAGAAGCGTTTGACCATGTCATCTTCGATATATTCCACAACTTTCTGACGATAATTTCTATCTGTCAGCATGCTAATCATCCCGCGCATTGTTGCATGCGGATAGTCGAGCAAAGCAAGAACTGTAAATCTGAAAACATGCTCCAGACGTGGCGTCCAGTTTGACCCGAACTGCTTACGCAGAACTTCAATCAACCCTTGAGTCAATTGGTGTTTAAATGTCGGATCGACGTTTGAAAGTGGATTAAAAGAAGAAGGATAATCAACATCTCCAGGATCAATAACACAAACATCTTCAATACGCTCTTCAGGAATAAAATTCAAAATATCTTCAATAAGCTCCCCGTGAGGATCTATAATACAAACACCATGTCCGTAAGCAATATCTTGGCGTAGCATCAACTCTAAAAGTTTTGATTTGCCAACTCCCGACTTGCCTATAATATACATGTGACGGCGACGATCTACACGCTTAATACCAAAAACGAACTTCTTTTCTTCAAGCGAAGCTACGTAGTTAGTGCGCCCGATAAAGGCAACGTCACTCGGGTCTTCACGTCCAAGGGTAGGAAGGTCTGGTGGTGGTGGGGCGTACTTAATTATTTGAATTTTGTTTGGTTTGTTTAGAGACATATAGTTACTTACATATTGTATCAAATTATAATAAAAAGTATAATAGACAAATATATGACAATAGAAACACCAGATAATAATGATG
>JBBSBU010000045.1:0-4556 GCA_038250975.1 Minisyncoccia bacterium | reverse complement strand
CTCGGTCATAAAAGACCCTCGCCCAGTAGAAAAAAAAGAAAGAGATTATAAAACCTCTGACTTAGTTGGTGATACTTTTGTAAATTGGCAGGAGAAGAAATGGGAGGACTTAAAAAGTTATACTCCGAGAGAACAATCTTCTTCACTTTCTTGTATGGCTCAAGCAGCAGTCAAAGGATATGAAATAATTAGGTTCATTAAAGACTCAATTATTAGTGTTTATTCAGCTCACCCACCATATCGTTATAGATATAACTTCCCACAAGGAGGAATGTGGTTGCAAAATCTGTTAGATATAATGAAGAAGAAAGGTACAACTTTAGAAAGTTTAGATGTATCACAAAATATAGGAGAACAGCAAATGAATAGAGATATAACTGTTGAAACACCTTATAAAATATCAGGTTATGGATTCCCAGATAAACAAAATAATATAGATGACATTGCCCTTGCTATAGAAAAGTTCGGACACTGTTTAATACTTATTCATGCTAATGGAAGTGAATGGACAGCAGAACCAGTATATAATGGTGGAGCTATAAACTTCGGTCATGGAATATGTGCTGTTGATTATTATTTAGAAAATGGAGTAAAGAAAATTAAAATAGAAGATTCCACAGGACACTACAATACAGTTGATAAAAAAGGTGGAAGAAAACTTACAGCAGATTATCTATCTAAGAGATGTTCTGGTTCTGGTTATATGCTCTTTGAGGAATACAAATATATCTTTACTACCTATATGAGAAAAGGTTTTATTAGTAATGAAATAAAAGAATTACAGAAAAGACTTAATTCTGAATTAGGTATACAATTAGTAGTAGATGGCAACTTTGGTTCAAAGACTGATGTTGCTGTGAAAAATTATCAGAAAGCTCATAATCTAATGGTTGATGGATTAGTTGGTGCAAAAACCAGAGCAGAATTAAATAAATAAATTATATGGTTTATATTTCAATAGTTCTAACACTAATAATTATAACCTTATGGTTAAAATAACATTATGATTTCATTGATTATAACATTAGCAGTTTTAGGTCTTATTTATTGGATTTGTGCAACACTTGGTGTTCCACAGCCATTTCTTAAGATAATTTTAGTAGTATTAGTAGTGGTCGCCTTAATCACAGTATTAAATGCCTTTGGATATTCCACAGGTGTTCATACTTTAAGATAATATGGGAACAATATCTTGGATAAATATAAAAAGTGCTTTAGTTTATGGTTTAATTACAGGAGTAGTAGCAGTAGGTTTATATATGATAGGAGAGGGAGATGTTTTTAATCTTTCAATAAAACCTATCGCTAATGTATTTATCTTTTCATTTCTAGGAGTATTTATTTCTTTATTGAAAAATCTTCTAACAAGTGATGAGGGTAAGTTCGTAGGAGCAGTTAAAGTAATACCTGAAAATAAATAGGTCGCAATTATTAGATTAAGTAAAAAAATATTATGGATGAAAATGAAGAAGTAAAAGTTGAAGATGAAGTAATTGTAGAACCTACAGAAGTTGTAGAAGAACAAGCAATTGTAGAACCTGAAACAGAAGAAGAAGTTCCAGAAGAGGGAGGAGAAGATGTAGAATAGCCCAACGACATTCTGGTTTGATTATTGAAAATTATATAGTTAAAGAGGCACTTGGAACACTCTATCAACTGTTGAAATTCGATTAGATAATCTCTACTGGGGTTATCGCCAGGGATGAATAAAGCTTGTGAGAACAAAATTTTATCTTGCAAGTTTTTTCATTTCTGGTTAGAAAAGCACCTCATATAGGGGTGCTTTTTTATTAGTATAACGGCTCAATATATTTTAGCTCTGGGTAGATTTTATAGGCATCTTTACCTTTAGTTTTGCAAAACTTAACCCAGTTCTGCATACACTCAGAGATTGACCACACACATAAGTAGCTCATACGGTATTGTATATGAAACTCTTGCTGATGACACTTAGAGCAAGCATATACAGTAAATCCATTATGATACCACCAGCGAGGAAAGATATGATGGCGAGTTCTTCTATGATACTTACCACCATATTCACAGTCGCAAATAGGACAACATTCACCTTGGTATTTCCTTTTCTTTTTCATTGCTGTTTAGTTTAGTTGTGAAATTCTTTCTTCTCGGCAACAGTCGCACTCATAATCCTTTTGGATAAGAGTAGCAATTGAATAGGGTTCGCAAGGTAATTCTTTTGAGTATTCATCACACTCTGAACATTTGGTAAAATCTTTACCATCTTTTTTAGAGCAAGCTGAAACTCCAAAACATTTAAAACATAAATAAAGTTTCATTTGGGTCTCCTTTCGTTTTTAATGAACTGTTTACTTAATTATCTCACTTATAATAAAAAAAATCAAAGATGTATAACTTTTTCTTGACAGCATCTTTACCGTTAGTATAATTAAATTAAGTTCTTACATTATGACGGCATACTTGGAACGTTATAGTCGTAATTACAAGAACTAGACAAAGACTAATGATATCGTCATGACATTCCGAAGTCGGGACAAGCTAATACCGAATACGAATGAGCTAACGACTCACCTGTTCAGGTCTCAACAAAAATACCTTCGGCAATGGTCACATTTTTTAATGAAACTATATCGCCTTAGGTATTTTTTATTATCCAAATATTATTTTTTTATTGCAATTTATTTAATATAAGATTATAATTTAAGTAATGATTTTATCATTTAAGAAAAACAGCGTCTCGACCATGCTGTTTTTTTTGTGTATAATGAAAGTATGAGAACAATATCACCAAGAGTTAGAGATATATTATTATCAGAACCAGACATCTGTGCTAGAAATAAAGACGGTGATTGCTCAGGAAGAATAACATGGGAACACGCTTTGATATTTGGGGGGAAACAAATAGACGAAGCATGGGCGATAGTTAAGATATGCGAATATCATCATGCAGTAAATAAATATCAAGACGGTGGTGATTTAAAAAAAGAAAAGAATGTTTGGATTGCATTGAATAGAGCAACAGACGAAGAACTATTAAAATACTCAAAAGAAATAAATTATATAAATGAGAGAATACGATTAAATAAAATATATGGAAGTAAATAAAATTATTATCTTAGGGAGAATACCAAGTAAAAAAAATAGTAGGATTACAACAAGGAGTGGTCGATCGTTTCCAAGTGCTAAATATAAAGAATGGCACACAGACGCATCATGGCAAATGAAAGGAAAAAAAATAATTCCAAATGGTAGTTTTATTACTCTTAATTTTTATATGCCAGATAATAGAAGAGCAGACCTAACAAATAAAGCAGAAAGTATTATGGATTGCCTTGTTGATAATGGATTACTAAAAGACGATAGTTGGCAGATAGTTCCATCTCTGACATTACAATTCCAAGAAGTAGATAAAATCAAACCAAGGTGTGAAATAATATGGTAATTCATAAAATACCCATAAAGCACAAGCCTTTAGTTATCCACTGTTTTATTAGACTTCCCCAACCCATGTGATATGATAGAGATGTGGGAGTCGAGAACCACAATTAGAAAATCTTACATTCTGAAATATGCGATTCGAAAGGATAATATATTTTAGAACAAACTAACATGGAAATAATAGTAATTATATTACTAATCATATTTGCACCAATACTATTGGTGTACTTAATTATTGGATACCTAATCTTCTTCATAACGGGGATAACAGTCGTAGGAATAAACAGAATTAAAAAATAATATGGAAACAAAAAAAATAGAAGACTTATATTGGGAGCATTCACAACACGAAACAAAGATTCCAAACAGATGCAGTGAATGCTGGGCAGAAGAATACGAAAGAATATCATGCGAAGAAGATGTATGGAAAACAAACAAATTCGCAAAAGAGTGGAAAGAGAAAAATGACGCAAAGAAAAAAGAACTAAACAAACTAGAAGAACTAAGAATACAAACATCCGAAGACAAGCTGAGAGCAGAAGCAGAAGACGCAGAAAGGTCGGATTATGAAAAACATGAAAACGAACAAGATGAAGAATAACATAGTGATCCTTGGAGAATGGGATGGACTTCCAATATGGAGGTATAAAACAGCCGAAGAAAAACTACAAGACGCAGGAATAAAGGTCGAGACTGCGAAATTGTTTATAGGATTAGAAGAAAATTACATTAGCAGAATTAACGAACAAAACAATGAGTTATAAATACACAGACGAAAAAAAGGAACATATTCACCAGATTTTTAAAGAAAATGAATGGAAACCACTGTATGGATGTTCAACGGTCACAGGAGTCCTCGCAAAGAATCTGACATGGTGGGCAGCAGAACTCGCAGCAGTCACAGCATTGGAAGCAGGAGAAAAGATTCCAACGATCCGAGAAGAATACTTGGAAGCAAAGAAGAAAGGAAAAGAGGGCATAGACGCTCTCCAAAAGAAATATCCAATATTCAAAGCAGCGAGATTCGCACACTTCAAAGACAAGAACGACAAAGCCGAGAAAGGAACAGACATGCATGAGATAATGGAAACGTACGTCAAGAAATGCGTCAAAGAGAACAAGAGTGTACCATTCCCATT
>JBBSBU010000044.1:0-4702 GCA_038250975.1 Minisyncoccia bacterium | reverse complement strand
TTGTGCGAAGATTTTCTCTCAGTCTATAAGTTTTGATATCTCCGACTCGTCTATTGGATTCGGAAATCTTAATTCATCAGGGCTTCGCTATGCGACAGGTGACGGGGTAGGTAGTGCATCAGAGATAGAATCCTATAATATAAAAGTCAGCACGAACGCTCCTTATGGCTACGGGGTCTATCTGCGAGGGGACACTCTTAAGAGTGGCGCTGTAAGCATAAACGCAATAGGAGGGACAAATATGACTCCCTCTCCAGGCTCAAACGCTTTCGGGCTTAGAGCTGTCGCTACAGGAGGAGTAGGAGTAGTTTCTAGTCCTTACAGTGGTGCGGGTTTTGCTTATGATTCAGATGCTTCAACGGACTCAGCTCTTGCCGGAGCTACTTCTGGTGATGGGAGTATCACCACATACTCTGTCCGAACAGTTGCGACAATAGACTCACTTCTTAACCCTGGAGATTATTCCACAAACCTTACTTATATTGTGACTGCAAATTTCTAGAATTGATGACTTGACCGGAGGTCTTAGTTTCTAGAGGTTCGTACTTTACAAAACTGTGCATAACTATGTATTTAAAAAAAGAAGTATGGTATAATATAACCATAAAAGATGTTTTATTATTATTAATCAATTATCATATTTTTATGTTTAAAAAAATAGTTAGTTTGTCTTTAGTCGTGGGTATGTTTATTTTTAACTTTGGACTTATCTCTCCTCATGTAGCTACAGCTGCATCATTAACAGTTTTCTCTGATACTGTTAGTAATCTGACAACAGGTGTAAAAGCAGGTCATGTAATTAAGTTTACGACTCCTACAGGAATTACATCCGGAAAGACGATTGTTCTAACTTTTGATAATAGCACTTCTACCACAGGCGTTGTTTTTTCTGATGTAACTGTAACGGCACCAGGTGCTATTACTGTAGTTGCGGGAGCACCAGGTACTACTAATTGGGGTTTTGTGAATACATCTTCTACTGTTCTTACCTTTACACTGGGTTCATCTGCTAGTGTAGCACCTGGAGCAATTGTAACAATAACTTTTAATGGTCTAAACAAAATAACTAATGGAACTGCCGGCACTACCACTCTTCGTTTGACTGGTACGATGGCAGATTCAGGAACTCTTTCAATGCCAATCGTAACTAATGGCGTAGTCGCTGTGACAGCTGAAGTTCTTTCAGCTATTTCATTCACAGTTTCCACTAACTCTATAAATTTTGGAACTCTTTCGAGCTCTGCTCCAAGATACGCTAATCCTTCGACAGGAAGTGCTACTGATGTTACAGCTTTCACTATGACAGCTGGAACAAATGCATCAACAGGATATACTTTAAGTGTTGAAGGTGACACCTTGAAGTCTGATACAACAAATACTATTACAGCTAACGCTACAAATGTCGCTTCAACTGCGGGTTCAGAACAGTTTGGTTTAAGAATGGATGCAACAGGTTCAGGTGTAGTTTCTGCTCCTTATACAGATGCAGGATTCGCTTATACTGGAGCTGTCGGAGTGCCAGCAACTGTCGCGACTTCTGCTGGTGCTAGTGCTGCTACATCATACGCTGTTCATTATATTGCTAACATCTCTGCTTTGACTGAGTCTGGTAATTATTCAACAGCTCATACTTACGTAGCAACTGGTAACTTTTAATTTTATTATTTTCAAGTAAAATAATGAAATCTAACCAAAAAATCAAAAGAATATTCATCTCAACAGCACTATTTATAGTGTTGTTTGGGGTTATATCTCTAAATAAAGTTTCAGCTCTTACTATTTCTCCAGCTCGTATGGAAATATCTGGTGATCCAGATACAACTATTACAAAAGAAATTACACTTCTAAATGATACTAAAACTGAAGCGACATACTTTGTTTCTTATTCAAACTTCGAAGCACAAGGGGAGACAGGAAGCCCTCTCTTTGTTGAGCCAAAGAGTGACTTAGGGACATGGATGAAGACAGATAACTCTGTAACTCTAGAACCTGGTGAGTCAAAGACAATTCCTTTAACTATAACTATCCCTAAAGATGCGTATTCTGGAGGGCACTTCTCTGTAGTTTTCTTTGGTAACAATCCAGACGATGCTGGACAGGTTTCAGTCGGAGCAAAGACAGGCACACTTATACTTCTAAAAGTAAATGGTGATATTTTGGAGGCTGGAGGACTAGTTTCTTTTAATACTAAAAATGCGAAAAAGTTTTATAATACTTTACCAGTATCATTTGAGTACAGGTGGAAGAATGATGGTAATGATCGTGTAAAGCCAGCCGGTAAAATCTCCATCCGAAGTTTGTTCTTTATTCCAATTGGTCAGATAGATGCGAATAGTGTTTCAGGGAATATTCTGCCTCAAAGTACACGTTTGTTTGATATTGACTGGGTGAAGAATAAAGCTGACAAAGATACATTTAAATCAGAATCATTTGTTGGTAAATATTTCGAAACAGTTTCTTATCAATGGCAGAACTTTGCTGTTGGTCCTCACTTGGCTCATCTTTCTTTGGTTGCAGGTACGGATGGAGTTAAAAGTAGTAAGAACACCATATTCTTTGTTTGCCCTTGGCAATTACTAATATGTATACTCATAGTTTTAATTATTGTTTTCTTTGTAGGAAAGAATCTTCTGAAAAAATACAACCAGCACATCATTGAGAAAGCACGCTTAGGTATGAGTACACCAAGCGATGCTAAGAATGAATAATTTATTTCTAAAATATAACAGAATATTCTTATTCTTCGTAATTTTCTTTATTTGTTTTCCACAAATACTTTTTTCTTATACCACAGACTTGCACCCAGTGACGATAACTGCTTACGTGGGCATGGAAGATCCGAATGCCGGTGGTGGGGGTAATAATCCTGGTGGTGGAGGTAGCTCAGGCGGAGGAGGAGGTATTGGCTTAGATCCGAATATTAATTTACCGACGATTGTAAACTTTTCTGGTATGGCTTACCCTTTATCTAAAGTTTATATTTTAAAAGATGGTAACATTGCAGTCACAACCATCGCAGACCCCGCTGCAAACTTTTCAGTTTCATTTTCTGGTTTGAATACAAACACTTATACTTTCTCAGTGTACGGTGAAGACAGTAGTGGGAGGAAGTCCTCATTCTTCTCTTTCCCTATATATATTACCCTTGGCACAACTGTAAATATTGGTAACATATTCTTATCTCCAACTATCGATATTGATAAGAGTGAAGTTAAGAAAGGTGATAATCTAGTGATTTTCGGTCAAAGTATACCTAAAAAAGAAATAGTGATATCAGTTCACTCAGACCAAGAGTTATTCTATAAATCTACTTCAAATAATATGGGAGGCTATTTATATAACTTAGATACATCTGTACTTGAAATAGGTAAGCACCAAACCAAGTCTAAGTCTATACTAAACGAGAGCCAGATAAGTCAGTATACAACTCCATTAAACTTTATTGTTGGTACAGAAAACAAGCTGAAAGATAAAGTAGAGTGTAGCTTGCTTCGAGGTGACTTGAACTGTGATAACCATGTAAACCTGATAGATTTCTCTATTATGGCTTACTGGTATAAGAAGCAAAATCCTCCACCCAAAATAGACTTGAGTAGTGACGGCAAGATATCATTGGTTGATTTTAGTATTATGGCATTTAACTGGACAGGTTAATTTATAAACATGAAAAAATTTTTTATAAACAAGATAAATAAATTAATAATTCTAACTTTGTTTCTATTATTAGGGTTTGGTCATCTTGCTCATGCTTCAAACTTAAAAATAGAAGCTTCGAAGAATTCTTTTGATATGGAAGAAGAGTTTTATGTTGACTTTTCTTTAGATACAGAAGGATTATCTGTAAACGGAGTAGAAGGGAGTATTAAGTTTAATAATGAAAATTTATCTTTAGTTAGAATAGAAGAAGGTAAGTCTGTTGTGAGTTTATGGGTTGAGAAGCCAGAAATTACAGCCGAAAATACAATCAAATTCTCAGGCATAATACCGAATGGTTTTGATGGAGTTATTGATCCGTTCAATGGAAGTTATAAAAAGCCAGGATTGTTATTCCGAGCTATTTTCAAAGGTTTAAAAGAAAGTTCAAGCGCCATATCAGCATTTCCTATCAATACAACTCTTAATGACGGCATGGGGACCTTGGTTCAAACAACCTCTTTTGATTTATCTATAAATATTACAAATAATACAAATTCTCATATAATTAAAAATACATCAGACACTCCTCCTGAACTCGACTTTCAAATAATCCAAAATTCTGATTTGTATGCTGGTAAATATGTATTAATTTTCCAAGCAAAAGATAAAGAAGCTGGGATTGCAAGTGTAAAAATAAAAGAAGGTGGAAGAAAATGGGTAGAAATAGAAAGCCCTTACTTACTAAAAGACCAGTCTAGACACAACTCTATTTCAATACTTACTACGAACTATGGAGGTATAAGTATAATTAAAAACATCGACGGTATTCCTTATAAAATATTCAATAAGTTTAATCTACTGTTGTTATTAGGGGTTATAGGTTTGTTTATTTTATTGAGAAAGATTTATAAAATTAAGCATGATAAATAATAAATTTAAAAATTATGTAATTGTTTTCATTTCTTTTTACATTTTTCTATGTAATATAAGTTATGTATCAGCAGAATCTAATTTGATTCTGACGACCTCAAAACTTAACTATAGTGTTGGTGATGCTATAGTAGTT
>JBBSBU010000043.1:0-4718 GCA_038250975.1 Minisyncoccia bacterium | reverse complement strand
TTCTCATCTGTGATTTTTTGCTTTGAAACCGCATACTGTTTTATATACAATGTCTCCTGACTCCTAAGGGAGGCAAGTATTTCTACATTTTCCTCTACAGAAATATTTGCTCTAACTTTTGTAAGCTCGGATTGAATTTTTGCCAATTCTTTATTTATATCACTTACTGTTTTATTGTGAGCTACAAGTAATGAATTCTTCTCAGAGATCAAACCATCTAATGACTCAACTACATTTGATGTTTGTTCTTCTATACCTTGTTTTTCAGAGAGTAAATTTTCTGATGAAATATTTTCAGTGTAAAGTTTTTTGTGAGTGATACTTTCTATCTCATCTCTAAACGCATCGAACTTACTTTTGGCTACAACAAAACTTACCCGACCATATTTCTCTCCGCTAATAATACTATCTATTCTTCCGTCTGCCCCTTTGACAATATTTTTTACATCCGTAACAACCTCTGAAACATCTCTCGTTTGAATATTAGAACTATAACTAGTTTTCAAAAATTCTCTTGTGTCTGAGATGGAGGGATTTTGTTCTCTATATCTGTAGTAATCACTATTAATATTTTGTGTCTCACCCCCACTATCACCGTACGAGGAACTGGATGGAGACATTACTGCTGAGTCATAGCTACTACTACTTTTACTCCTGGCACTGCTTAAGCTACTTATTGCAACCAAAAAAAGAAATAATCCAATAAATAAAACTACCACAACTATGACAGTCCATTTAAACTTCTTGCGAGATATTTTTATAATTCTCCTCTCAGCAAAATTAATGGGATTGTTTTTTAAAGAAACGTCCTCACTTGGTTTATTTTCTTCCATATAATTAATAAATTATATTACTCATAAATTATATAAGTAACCGATTTATATACATTAAATAATAATTAGAACACCCTTACTCCAAATATTATACAACTTATTAATATATAAGTATATTTTATCTATTTTTTTGACAAAATCGGCTCTTGCATATAAACTGGGCATACTATGCAAACAACAATAAAAAAACTTGAAAAAAGTGAGGTAGAGATTACTGGCGTGCTAGAAGTTATAGAGTTTGAGAAGTATGAGGATAAAGCCTTAGAGAGAATCGGTGAACGCATGGAGCTTCCTGGTTTCCGTAAAGGCAAAGCTCCAAAAAGTGCAGTCAAAGAGAATACTCAAGAAATGATACTTTTGGAAGAGATGGCAGAAGTGGCACTATCCGAGAATTATGTGAAAATCCTAGAGGAGAATAAAATAGACGCTATTGGTCGCCCACAGATAGCTATTACGAAAATTGCAAAAGGCTCAGACTTAGAATTCAAAATCATTACCGCTGTCCTTCCAGAAATGGAACTTGGTGACTATAAGAAGATTGCTGAGAAAGAAAATGCCAAAGAAGAAAATAAGAAAGAGGTAGAAGTTCTAGAAGCTGATATTGAGAAAGTTATTAAAGATCTTCGCAAAATGCGTGCCGAGCAGAAGAGTAACGCTCACGAAGGACACGAGAGTATGACAGAGGAAGAGCATAAAGCGGTACACGAGGGAACGAAAGAAATTCCAGAAAGCGAATACCCTGCTTTCGATGATGAATTTGCAAAAAGTTTTGGAGATTTCAAATCATCAGAAGAACTTAAAGAGAAAATTAAATCAAACCTAAAGATTGAAAAACAAACAGAGCAGAAAGATAAAGTCCGTCTTGCAATAGTCGAAGAGCTTGTGAAACAAACTAAAGGAGAGATTCCAGAAATACTTATCACAAGTGAAACAGATAAAATGTTATACAAGCTTGAAGCAGATATAACAAATGTCGGATTCAAAATAGCTGACTACTTAAAACAAATAAATAAAACTGAAGAGGATTTAAGAAGTGAATGGAGAGATGACGCCGAGAAACGTGCAAAGCTTCAAATGATTATCCATTCTATCTCAGAGAAAGAAAGTTTAAAACCCACAGAAGAAGAAATCGAAGCTGATGTTGTAAAAATCACAGAGATGTATAAAGACGCCGATGCAACACGTGCTCGCGCATATGTAGAACAAATGCTAGAGAATGAAAAAGTTTTTGCATTTCTTGAGAAACAGTAAAAAGTAAACTAAAAAAGAAAGTCTTATTAAAAGGGCATGCGCAAGGTCGACGGACCGAGCAATGAAGAAATTTTCAGCAGAAAATTATCTGGACCTTTTAAAAAGAGCTTTCTTTTTTAATTTACTTAAATATTTAACTTATTGTTTTAATTTTTACAAGAAAATGATAAAATTAACATTATAATTAATTAACTTAAAATTTTATGCTTATACCAACAGTTATAGAAAAATCACAATTCGGAGAAAGAGCTTATGATATATACTCTCGTCTATTAAATGAGCGTATTATTTTTCTTGGTGGAGGAATAGATGACCACGTTGCGAACCTCATCATCGCACAGCTTCTCTTCCTTGATCATGAAGACTCCAAGAAAGATATCAGTCTTTATATCAACTCCCCTGGTGGCTCAGTGACTGCAGGCCTTGCTATCATCGACACTATGAACTTCATCAAAGCTGACGTTTCGACTATTTGTGTCGGTATCGCTGCTTCGATGGGAGCACTTATACTTTCATCAGGAGCAAAAGGTAAACGTTTCACACTTGCGAATTCTGAAGTTATGATTCACCAAGTTATGGGCGGTACTGAGGGCCAAGCAAGCGATATCGCTATCAATGCAAAACACATTCTTCGCACAAAAGACACTCTAAACAAAATCCTCGCACAAAATACTGGCAAGAAAATGGACCAAGTCGAGAAAGATTCCGACCGTGACTACTGGATGACATCTGACGAAGCTAAAAAGTACGGCATTATAGATGAGATAATTTCTAAACCAAAAGCAAAATAAAATACAAACTCAAATAGCCCCGCCAACTTCGTTGGCGGGGCTATTTATTTAAATATAGACAAAACCTCATTTTTAGAGTATTATAAAAGTATCGAATTTTAAAAGTTTTTATTACATGTTCGCTTTTTTAATGCAGTCACGACATCTATACTTATTTATGAACTACTTGTTTAACTCCGGATTCTGTTCTAAATCAATCATATTTGCTCAAATATAACCCCTTAAAATAAGGAGGTTAATACTGTGTTGTAAAAGCGACAAAAAGTCGTATGAGTTTAATAACAATAATAATCATATCTGTAGCAGCCCTCTTAGCAGGAGCTGGTATTGGATATTATTTGCGTCTCATTGTCTCACTTGGACAGAAAGGTTCTATGGATCTTGAAATCAAGAAGATAATGCTAGCCGCAAAAGAAGATGCCCAGAAGGTCATCGAAGAGGCAAAGAAAAAAGGTGAACAGCACCTGACTGAGGTTAATAAAGAAACAAAGGTTAAAGAAGAAGAGTGGAAGCATACAGAGAATCGTCTAATTAAAAAAGATGAACTCCTAGACACTCGCCAAGCTGAGATAGATAAAGAAGTAGAAAAAATAAAACAAAAGGTTGAAGAAGTGAAGAAGATAAAAGAGAGAGTTGATGGTATGGAAGCAGAAAAAGAAAAAGAACTTGAAAAAGTTGCTCGCCTTTCTGTTCTAGATGCAAAAGATATAATGTTTAAAGATATTGAGGTTAAATATGAAGAAGATTTACTTGTTCGTATGCAAAAGATGGAAACATCAAACTCTGAGAAGCTAGACCGTCGTGCAAAAGATATCCTCTCAGCAAGTATCAATCGTCTTGCTTCTTCTACTGCTTCCGAAATGATGACTACTTCAGTAAATATCCCAAACGATGATATTAAAGGTAAAATCATAGGTAAAGAAGGTAGAAATATACGTGCCTTTGAGAAAGCATCAGGAGTTGAGCTTATTATAGACGAAACTCCAGGAGCTATAGTTATCTCATCATTTGATCCAGTCCGTCGCCAGGTCGCTCGCCTTGCACTTGAGAATCTTATACTTGATGGAAGAATCCAACCTGCAAAGATTGAGGAAGTGGTAGCAAAAGCTCAAGAAGATATAAACAAAATAATCAAAGACAAAGGAGACCAAGCAGTATATGAGTGTGGAATATTTAATCTAGATCCTCGTATCAGTGCCATCGTTGGACGCTTATACTTCCGTACTTCATACGGACAGAATGTCTTACAGCACTCAATAGAAATGGCTCATATAGCAGGAATGCTTGCAGAAGAGCTTGGCGCAGATGTACAGATAGCAAAGGCTGGTGCACTCGTACACGATATAGGTAAAGCGCTTGATCATGAAGTTCAGGGTACACATATAGATATCGGCATCAGAATACTACAGAAGTTCAAGGCTGATCCAAGAATTATAACCGCGATGAAGAGTCACCACGATGATACTCCTCATGAATCTATCGAATCAGTCATCGTTCAAACAGCAGACCATATATCAGGAGGGCGCCCAGGTGCAAGACGTGATAGTGTAGAGAACTACATCAAGCGCCTACAAGAGTTAGAAGCTCTAGCAACAAGCTTTGACGGTGTAGAGAAGTCTTACGCTCTATCAGCAGGACGAGAAATAAGAATATTTGTAACTCCAGAAAAAGTTTCGGATGTAGCTGCTAAAGAAATGGCTCGTGAAATCGCCAAAAAGATTGAGCAAGAACTTACTTATCCGGGTGAAATAAGGGTTACTGTCATAAGAGAAAACAGAGTTATCGAGTATGCAAGATAAGGGTTAACAGGATACAAATACAAAGAGCGGTCAGGCTTTGCCTG
>JBBSBU010000042.1:0-4763 GCA_038250975.1 Minisyncoccia bacterium | reverse complement strand
TCTGACATGGCTGACACAGTGCGCGCTAATGAAATCTCAGTTATTAAAGTTGCACTTGCTGAACAGAACAAAAGAGAAAGAGAGGACTTGTATCGAAAGGTTGAAGGAACTCCACTTAAGAAAACTTTCTGGTTCATTGGTGGGTTAATAATAATTGCAGGAGCAATCTATGGAGCATATTATATTCTCAAACAAAAAGATAAAAATGATATCCCTCCGCAAGTGGCAAAAGTGGAATCGATAATATCTTTCGATGAAAATTCGCCTCTATCTTTAACTAACGACAAATCCTTTGTTGAGAAAATAAAAAGTGTAGCAAGTGAACCAAGTACTTTGAAAAATAAAAATGATGTTATCAAAATGATAACGTTGTCTCAGGAATTAAATGGAGTAAAAAAGGGTATTCCTGTAAGTACTTTATTTTCTGGGTTAGGCTTCACTGCTCCTTCAGCTCTAGTGAGATCACTTTCAGACACATACATGGTTGGATCATACACAAAGTATCCTGAAGGTGGTAGTGCAATAAATGACAAACAGAGACTCTTCTTGATTTTGCAAACAAAAGATTATGAGTACAGCTATGCTGGGATGCTAGAGTGGGAGAAAACAATGCCAGGTAATATGATGGACATTTTTGATTTCAAAACAAATGATACAAAAATTAAAATTAATGAAAGGAAGTTCAAGGATGTCATACTGAATAATAAAGATTCAAGAATCCTTTACAACGAGAACGATGAACCGATTCTTTATTATATGTTTGTGGACAAGAAGAACTTAGTAATAACTGACAGCTATGATGCCATCAAAGAAATATCTTCTCGACTACTGATTAAAAATATCAAACCATTATAGCATTGCCAATTATTAGATTAATGATAAAATTAAAATATGGAAAAATATAAATTAAAATTAGAAGAGGAAAAGAAACTGTTAGAAGAAGAGCTTAAATCTTTGGGTGCTTTTGATAGTAGTAAGGATGATTGGGAAGCAACTCCAGACAGTGAAATGAAAGGACAAGAAGTAGAAGATACTGGTGATATGGCGGAAAGAGCAGAAAACTTTGAGGAAAGGTCTAGCACTCTATCGGTTCTTGAGGCAAGACTAAATGACATAAAGCTATCACTTGAGAAAATTAAAAGTGGAGAATATGGAAAGTGTGAAATATGTCAAAACTCGATCGAAGCAGAAAGACTAGAAGCAAACCCAAGTGCTCGTACATGCGAAAACTGCATGGAAAAAGTTATTTAATTAATAAAGACCCTGGATTCGAACCTAGGGTCTTTATTTTATCTTTTACCCCTAGGTCTCAGACCTAAGTAAATAATATGTCATTCTCAAGAGTATATGGAGCTCAAACACATCTTTTAAAAGGAAAGATCGTCACAGTAGAAGTAGATATTACAAAGAACACTTTGCACGCTTTTACTCTTGTTGGACTTCCAGATAAAGCCGTCGATGAATCAAAAGACAGGATGAGCTCAGCTTTAAAAAACTCTGGGTATAATTCCCCAAAGAACCAAAATCAAAAAATAGTTATTTCTCTTTCTCCCGCTGATCTTAAGAAAGAAGGCCCGTACTTTGACCTTGCTATCGCATTGGCTTACTTACTCTCAGCTGAAGAGATAGATTTTGACCCAGAAGGTAGAGTGTTCCTAGGAGAATTGTCACTAAACGGAGAACTCCAAAGTATTAAAGGTGCACTTCCTTTGACTGAAGCGGCTAAGAAATCTGGTTTTAAAGAAATATATCTACCTTATCAAAATGCTAAAGAAGCAGCACTAATAGAAGGGATAGATGTTTACGGAGTAAAAACGCTTAGCGAAGTAATAGACCATATTTATCTTCCTAAAAAAGACAAAAATGGCACTCTTCTAGAAAAAGAAAGACCAAAACTGGCTCCGCTTCCAAAAACAGAGATTGAAAAAGTTGATAAGGTGCACGACATAAATTTCAGCGATATTAGAGGACAAGAAGGTGCAAAAAGAGGTCTTGAAATAGCAGCTGCCGGTGGGCACAACATCGCAATGTCAGGGCCTCCTGGCACAGGAAAGACAATGCTTGCAAGAGTTTTCTCTCATTTACTTCCTGACTTAAACAATGATGAAGTCTTAGAAGTAACTGGCATCCACTCTGTAGTAGGATTACTTGATGGAGAGCTTATAACAGAGTCCCCGTTCCGAGCACCACATCACACGGCAAGCTACGTCTCAATGATTGGTGGTGGAGCAAATCCAAAGCCCGGTGAAGTTACTCTTGCGCACAAAGGGGTACTATTCCTAGACGAATTTCCAGAGTTTGAAAAAAGAGTTATTGAATCTCTTCGTCAACCGCTTGAAGATAATATTGTTTCAATTTCAAGAGCGCGAGGTTCAGCTATTTTCCCTTCCAACTTTATATTGGTGGCGGCTATGAATCCTTGCCCATGTGGAAATAAGGGAAGTAAGCAAAAGGCTTGCATTTGCAGACCAGGAGACCTAGATAGATACAAAAGAAAACTTTCTGGTCCAATTATGGACCGCATAGATATATGGGTTTCAGTCGGTAGCGTCGACTACGACAAGCTGTCGAGTGCTGTGCAAGAAGGAGACAGAACTGAAACTATTAAAGAAAGAGTTGCGCGAGCTCGAGACATTCAAACAAAAAGATTTAAAACAGCAGCGAAAAAGATAGCCACCAACAGTGAGATGAATGTAAAAGATTTGAACATCTACGCACCCTTAAGTGAGGAGCTAAAGAAATTATTAAACCAAAGCGCTGAGCGACTTCTGCTTTCCGCTCGTGCGTACCACAGAGTCATAAAGCTTGCTCGTACTATTGCAGACCTTGAAAGTAGTGAGCATATACAAGCTCCACACATACTTGAAGCACTACAGTATAGACCAAGGGAGAGCTAGAATATTAAATGCCCGCAGGCTTTGCCTGCGGGCATTTAATATATATTATTTAAAATGTTGGTCTAATGGTTGATCCGTTAGATTTCTCTACTTGGAAGTGTAAGTGCGGTCCTGTTGAGTGTCCTGTATTTCCGGATGCTCCAATCTTTTGACTCTTTGAAACACTCTGTCCGACTGAGACTGAAACTCTTGATAGGTGAGCATATCTTGTAAGTGTTCCATTTGAGTGTTGTATTACTACATAGTTTCCGTATCTTCCACCACAGCTTGTCCTTCCTTCAACACATGAGTTCACAGCTTGAACAACAACTCCCTCTGCAGCCGCACTGATGCCTGTACCTCTAGGTACTCCGATATCGATACCGTAATGGAAGCTTCCTTTTCTTGATCCGTAAGGAGAAGTTATAGGTCCTGAAGTTGGTCTTGAGTAATACCCGGACTCTACTTTTACATTTGAAGTGCTCTGCACGGCAATCTTAGAAGCTGTTGATGTTTTCGATGAGGTTGTAGCTTTTACTACAACAGCCTTTATAATACCGTTCGGAACATATAAAATATCTCCAATCTTTAAAGCATCTGACTTGGTCACTCCATTGAAAACAATAACATCTTGTACCTCGGCATCGTATTTAGCTGCTATTTTATCTAAATTATCACCACTCTTAACAATATGTTTAACTCCAGTTACAGGAAGAATGCTTAGCTTTTGACCTATTTTAATAGTTTGTCCTGAGATATTGTTCTCCCATCGTATAGTATTCGTCGATATATCGAATTTCTCAGCAATTTCAGACAGAGTATCACCTTCTTTCACTATATAAGTAGCCATTTCTCCGTTTGAAACACTTTCAAGCCCCATACCAATAGGAGAATTATCTGAGACAATGGCGCCATTGTCTATAATGACATCTCCAGTTATTACTGTGTTTTTAGTGTTAGGATCTACAGACTCTGTACCAAGTACTTGCATTGTCTGAGAATTGTAATCAAAATTATCTGTCCCAAATTCAGTAGTTGGAGAATCAGATCCTGTGTACTCAGAAGCTTGAGCTCCTTTTCCAAAAATAAAACTAGCCATAGAGTCTAAAATACTAGCATCTGCCTTTAGAGGAGCACCTGTGATAAAAACAAAGACTAGAGCCCAATAACAAGCCTTAGTAGTAAAAGTCTTAACAAATAAAGATATTTTCATCTTTCGATAGTTTCCATTATATGAACTATCGTCTGAATCTTGTGATGTTTTTTTTATAAGCCTAATTTAATGTCACAACATATTACTCCATTCTTTGGAACCACAGTACGACCGCAAAAGCGAGGGCTGTAATCATATAGTAATAATGCTATAACTGTTACAATCATTTCTGAAAGCCTTGTAAATAAGGCTATTCTTCGTATTTCCAGTATTTTGGGGTCCTTTTCAAGACTCCTATATATAAGGGTAGCTCATACTGGGGGTATAGTCAATATAGTTATACACAGCAAAATACTCTAACACAATGGTCAATTTTGGCAAGTTTATGTATTGACATGTAAGCTATAATATGATACAATATAAGAGAATAAGAGTGAGCAACCTGTGTACTAAGAGCTAATCCTGTGGGAGTTAGCCAAGTAGCCAGACCTTTACTTGAATCGACAAATAAATATTTAAGATTATGAAAAAGTTAGTTGTAGTTTTGGTTTTGGTAGTTTTAACTGCCAATTTTTCTTTTGGGAAAGTAAGGGTTCGTCCTTACAATCCTGAATCTGTTGTTGCCAACATGGTTGAAAAAGCTAGGCCAGTAAACTGGCAAGCTGGAATCTACGATCTGAATAAAATCTGGCCCGGACAAACAGTTTGGGTGCCGGTTGAAGTTCAGCCAGGTG
>JBBSBU010000041.1:0-4796 GCA_038250975.1 Minisyncoccia bacterium | reverse complement strand
TTCCATCTCCAATGTCGGGAGCTAAGTCAGAATATAAATTATAACCACAGGTTGTTTCTATTTTAAGACAATTTGAGTCCTCTGAACGGTCGATACATAGTTCCTTTGTGTTGGTACATTTTGAGGTCGTGTTTGTTTTTGCATTCCATTCCCCAAGATACGTTGAGTTCGCATGAATGTATGTGTTTCCCAGGTCTTTTGTAAGGTTAAAACCATTGTAAGCGCCATCATTATTGTAAGCAGTATTTCCATCAGAGCTTATGAAAGTATTTAAGTTATCTGTCCAGTTTGTTGTATTGCTGGCCGAATCAGAAAGACCAGAGAGTCCATTCCCTTGCAATTTAGATATCAGCACAGAGAAAAGAGCATTTAAGGAATCATTTATAGTTCTTGCAAGTTCGAGTTGTCTTTCTGGCGAGTTTAAGTAGTTCGTAGTTTTATCTCGGATAATACTTCCTGGAGTTGTAACCTTCCAGTCGACACACTCACCATATCCATCCTCGGGTTTAATTTTATTTGGTTTGGAATTTGAAAAAATAAACTCTGTCATTTGACCTAATGATATTTTATTTATTTCCTCTCTCGTTTTCATTGTCCCATCACTATTTAATGAGTTAACACTACCACCAGACACAGGCTTTCTTTTGGGTTTACCTTCTCCGTCATATATTTGCCACTTAATACAAACTTTCTGACTTAAAAATCCATTATTCTGAGCTAATTCGTCTTTCTTTTCTTGTATTTGCTGGTTTTGAGTATCTGCTAAGTATTGACTGGCCATCATATTAAAACCAAGAGGATTGTTTTGGGGCATTTGAGTGAAAGCAAGCCACCCATTCCAGCCACCAAGAGAGAAGTTGTTCGCATAGGCATCGGTAGCCATCCTTGATCTTTCTGCTGCATTTAGGTCTTTGTTTGAATAGTATGATTGAGGGTCTGTAATAAAGTACTCTAAGCTTGATTGTAGATTCCCCAAAAATCCAGCAGAGCTATCCAGTAAGTTTCTACTTGTTATAATAGATCTAGAGAATTCAGTTGCATATGGATTTGCGTCTTCTGGGGATGTTAGAATATTTATACCTGTTTCGATTACATTCTGTTCTATACCCGTTGTTAGATTTCTCATGCTTTGTACAAAGAATGGATTCCCTCCATATCCTGAGTTAACCCAGTTCATTGCACTACGAGCCATAGAGGTAAGCTGATTCCTTGCAAGAGTAAGAGCTATGCCGTCGAAGCATTGTTCTTTGAAATCTCTTGCTCTTGTCGCGTCTTGCTCTTCTAATAGTAAATATATCTCTTTATCGTTTTTTGCATCAGTTACTTTCGCACAAAATTTCTCGAAGGATGTATCTACTGCAGTTGTTTGATCTATACCAAAAAGAGATCCTGCTACATATTCAGCTCCTTGTTTAATCGAAGAACATGCATTCTTTGCTTGAGATACAGCTTTATCTTTTTCTTCTTGCAGCATTTTTCCAATTTTTAGTGGGGATTGTATGAATTTAGACATCCATGTTGAAACTTTATTTACAATACCAGTACACCCTACTATGTTTGTTAAGAGGTTTGAGTTAACAACATCAGTCACTTTAAATTTATAAGGGTTTTTGTTTGAATAACCTTGATTTGGATTTGAATAATAATTAGACAGACCTGAGTCGTTCGCTGCTTGTGTAACTTCTATTTGTACCCCCCAAGTTGATACAACAAAAAGTAGTATGAGTATATGAGAAATTATTTTTATCCAAGCGTTTTTTTTCATATGTAGTTACTATAAGTATATCACTTTTTTTATAATTATTGCAAAATATCTGAGATTTTTTCTAAGTCAGAAGCAAGTGCATCATTGTAGTTTCGGTAACTTGTGACAGCTTTCATTCCGAGTATCGGGTCAGACAACATCTGGACCAAGTCGATTATGGACTCTCCTGTTTTTTCATAATTATTTGATGCACTAAGCTGTATACTGGCGATAGATCTTGGAACCTTTAACTCCATCATATCTTTTCCGAATGATTTATATGCATCTGCGACGGTTTTTGCAGCATATAAAGCGCTGGGGTCGTTGTTGCTCAACCCTTGTATTATAAGAGTTAATTCGCTACCAATATCAGCATCTGTGTATTTTGACACTAGCTTAGCTAGGTCATCGTGGTATATAGACTTGGATACTGTTGAGTCTTCAACTGTTTTTAGCATCTTACTGTCGTACACGTCTGGTTTAGATTCTGATTCAACATTCTTACCTATAGCCTCGGCAACAGATGACATAGACTCTTCGTCAAGCTGACCAGTTTGCTGAAGGGAAATAATTGTTGCGAAGAATTGTTGTGAAAGGAGGTCGTTGTCTGAAAGAACTTGGGAGTCATCACTCTTTGTAATTATCCCACTTTCAGTTAGAGACTTTTTCTTCGATAAAATAAATTCTTTATTCTCGGATCCATTCTTATTTGGATCTAATCCCCAAAGATATTCTTCCCAGTCTGGAATGCCATTATTGTTGCTATCTTTTTGTACTACGTCTTTTACTAGAACTTTCCCCGGTTCTTTGGGGCTTATTTGTCTGTTTTTTAGATAATGACTTAATTTAGAGATACCAAAGAATATCGCTACAACGATAACGACAACAGCGACACGAATCATGAAAAGTTTACTTGGTAAATATTCCCTATTCATTTATATGAATATTATACTATCTATGAGAAAATAATACTAGGCTATTGTTGATAATTAAGAATTGTATATTGCCTATTGGAAATTAAAATACTTGGCGATATCAAGGTATTTCAGTTTAGCCTTAATTAATTTTTAATTTTACCTGCTATCTCTAGCCATTTTTCAAAAAGGACATCTTCTGCCCGAATTTTTTCATTTATATTTAATTCTTTGAAAGTTTTATCAACAATATCTAATCCCCCATCTATTTCTTCTAAGTTTTTTCTTAAAATTTTTCGCTTATGAGCAAAACCAGCTTTAATCAGTTTAAAAAAAGAATTTTCTTCACTTTTGTTTTTTAAATATTTATTTGAGATGTTGTTTATTGAAATAATAGCTGAATCAACTTTTGGAGAAGGAGAAAAGAACCTCTTGTTTACCTTCATGATATATTTCGGTTCCCCGTACGCTTTTACACTCAAAGACAAAATACTTTCCTTCCCCTCATGTCCAGGCAAGGCCTGGACACAAATTCTCTTTGCAACTTCGTACTGTACTAAGAGTGTCATACTTATCGGTTTTATAACTTCTGAAAGAAATCTCCTTATAATAGAACCCGTTATATTATAAGGTATATTGGCAATTATCTTGTATTTACCTTCAGATAAACCATGTTTTTCAGGATCAAAACCCAAAATATCTTCATTTATAAGGACTAAGTTACCATTTTTTATTTCTTTAGAGAATTTTTCTTCTAATATCATCATTAAATCCCTATCTTTTTCAACAGCGATCACTTTTTTTGCTCTTTCGAGGAGTTTTTCAGTCAGAGCTCCTTTTCCAGGCCCTATTTCTATTATAGTGTCACTCTTTGTGACACCTCCAGCTACACACATCTTCAAAAGAGCCTCTTTAGATTTAAGAAAGTTCTGCCCCATTGACTTCTTCGCTTTATGAAGTCTGTCCATACCCGGTTTGGACAAAAAATACTCTTTATTCATAAGGTTTAATTTTAAGCCAATCAAAAATTTCACTTTTAAAAATTTCAGGAGTAGAAAAATACTTAGGGAAAGCCAGATTATTTATAATCAAAGATTCTTGTCTTTGTGATAAAAAATCTAAATAACTAGAATATTTATAACCATCTAAGTAATTCAATTTTTCATCTTTATTGTTAGTATCATTTTCTTTCCATTTTGGGTCAATTATTTTTATTGGATTTAAGTGTATATATGAATAAAGATATTTTAACTGCTTATCATCTGTAATATGAGTAGCTTTTACTTTCCCTTGAAAAAGAGACCCACTTCTGTCATATTTTATATTGAAGTATTTAGAATGACTTAGTTGTAATCTTTGTAAAAAAAGTGCTGTATTCGTTTCATTCTTTGATTTAACTAGAAGATGGAAATGGTTTGGCATTAAGCAATAAGCCCCAATTTCAACCAATGAATCATCATTATTTTTTGTCCAAACCGGGTATGGACTTTTTTTGTTGTTTTGATCGGAAGGTTTTGTTATGTTGACACTATTAATCATGTATAGAAGTTTTTGAAATCTTTTATAGTCAAAATCATCAAGAAAAATAGGCATTTTGTTAACCCCTCTATTATAAATATGGAAGTATTCTCCAGGTACAAATTTAGTAATTCTAGTCATGTAATTTTATATTAATAATCATATATTTATTACTAAAATTTGTCCATACCCGGTTTGGACAAATTTTAGTATTATAAATAAACAATTTTTTCTTTGTTTCCACCGCTATGCTGGTTGAACTCTGTAAGATGCGTAGGGATATCATATATGAATTCACTGGGAGTGTTTACTTGCTTCATTCCAAATATTGTACGGAGTGAGGCGTAAGTTAAATAAAGTTTCTTTTCAGCTCTTGTAATTGCTACATAGAAAAGTCTCCTCTCTTCTTCTTTATCCTCTTTTGTTCCAGACCCAGTACGAGCATGAGGGAAAAGGTCTTGCTCAAGCCCTGATACAAAAACATATTTGAATTCTAGTCCTTTTGAAGCATGGACGGTCATAAGTCTCACTCCACCCTTTTTGTCTTCTTTGTGTATTAAACTGTCTTGGTCTGAAGAAAGTGATGCGTCTTCGATTAAATCCTCAATACCATCTTCCCT
>JBBSBU010000040.1:0-4814 GCA_038250975.1 Minisyncoccia bacterium | reverse complement strand
GCTATAGTAGTTAAAATCCAAGTGAAAAGTGATGTATCTATAAATGCAATTTCTTCAAAAATACACTTTTCTAAAGATATTATATCCTTGTCTTCTATTTCTAAATCAAATTCTTTAATTAATTTGTGGGCAAAGGAGCCTAGATATTCAAATAATGAAGGGGAGGCTTCTTTAGAAGGGGTGATACTTAATGGGTATGTTGGTAAAGAAGGTAATGTTGTAAGCTTAATTTACAAAGCAAATAGAGAAGGTCAAGCTGAAATTAGGCTGCTAGACACTTCAATTTTGGCAAATGATGGGGATGGGACAAATGTTTTCTCTGGCCTGTTAGCTACCATGAATCTAAAGATAAATAAGTCTATGGTGGCTCCTAGTAAAGTTTCAGACTCTCAGACCAAAATGGCTGATAATGAGAACAACACAAATACAGAGAAAATAACAGATAAAGTTGTGGAAGTCGCGGAAGAGGCTATAGAGAAAGTAGAAGAAGTTGAGATAACAAACAGTCTTCCCCGATACTCTTTACTGGTAACTATGATAATAATTTTGTTGATGATATTGGCTCTTATTTTAATTTTCATAATTTTGTTTATTCTTAGGGTTAGAAGGTATATAAACAATAAACTAAAAAAGGCTGAAATTATTATTGGTAATAATTTTAAAAAATTAGAAAAAGATATCAACCTAAGAATAGAACAAAATAGCAAGGAAAGTGGTAAAATATTAAAAGATGATATTGAAATAAATGATAAAATAATTAAAACAGAAGGAGAAATTATAAAAGAAATTGTTCATCTTGAAAAAGAGTTATGATTAATTTTTTAAACAAAAAAATATTTACATTGTTTTTACTTATAGGATTTATTCTTGTATCGCATTTAACTTATGCTGAAGACAGTCTAGATTATAATGCTGAAAATCTACTACCAAAAGCAGAAATATTTATTAATCCTAGTAACGCTGAATTCTTAGTAGGCTCTACTTTTGATGTGCCAATTTATATAGACACAAAAGGTAATAGTATAAATACTGTAAATGTTAAGCTAAGCTTTGATGCAACAAGATTATCCATTGTGAAGCCTTCGGGAGGCAAGTCGATCTTGGGTATTTGGCTTGAGCCACCTTCTTATGATAATAAGAAAGGAACAGCAAGCTTTATGGGTGTTGTACCGAAGGGTATTGTTACTAGTTCTGGATTGATAGCTACTGTTACATTTAAAGCTATCGCGACAGGGAACTCTAGTATTGGATTTAGTAATTATTCAAGTGCGAATCTAAATGATGGAATAGGCTCAAACGTTATACTAAGTTTGGGTAGAGCAATTTATAAAATAAATCCAAAGATTCCAGAAGGAGTAATGATATATTCTGGTACTCATCCATTCCAAGATAGATGGTATAACAATAGCTCTCCATTCTTAAGTTGGGATAATGTCGAAGGATTGAATGGTTTTAATTATTTATTAGATTCAAACCCTAACACTATACCATCAACAGAAATAAAAGATTCTAATACATTTATTTCTTATGAGAATCTTAAGGATGGAATCTGGTATTTTCATGTAAGATCAAATATCAACGGTATTTGGGGGAATACTTCCCATTTCCAAATTAAGGTAGATACTAATCCTCCCGCATTTTTCCCTACTATTGTCGACAAGTTAAAAGACGGGATAAGTTCAAAGAAATATTTGGTATCTTTCATGACGACTGATGCTCTTTCAGGGCTTAATCATTATGAAGTAGGAGTTTTAGATAAAAGCGATAGCGAAGTGTCATCTCCTGTATTTATTCAATCGGAAAGTCCCTATCTTATCTCAAATTCAGAGAAGAATACTCGCGTGATGATTAGAGCTTTCGATAATGCTGGCAACATGAGAGAAGTTTCTGCTGACATATATCCGGGAGTTACATTGGTTATCGCACTTAAGAAGTATGCTTTGTACTTGTTTATGCTGATTACATTCATGTTAATTTTGGAGTTGATTCTCCATTACTTATTTGGACACCATATATTGAATCACATAAAAAGAATGTTTTATATCTTTGGTAAAATATCTTCAGATGAAAAATATAAAGAAATAGAGAAGGAAATAGAGAAAATTGATAATAATGACAGTCAATAAAGTAATGATAACCCTTAGAATAAAGGGTTATTATTACTTTATTTATAGTTAAAAATTTGATATAATGTATAGAGTTAGTCACCCAATTATAAGGGTATTTTAAATTATATTATGGTTAAAAAAGAAGAAAAAAAGGTTAAAAAAGAGGGCTCTTATGGTGCAGATCAGATATCAGTTCTCGAAGGTTTAGAGCCTGTCAGACGTCGCCCTGGTATGTATATCGGATCAACAGGCATAGATGGACTACACCATCTTGTATGGGAGATTTTTGATAACTCTCGAGATGAAGCCATGGGAGGTTTCTGTGATCATATTGAAGTAGTAATGCTTCCAGATAATTCTGTTCGAGTTGTTGATAATGGTCGCGGTATTCCAGTAGACATGCACTCGAAAACGAAAGTTTCAGCCCTTGAAACTGTTATGACAACACTTCACGCTGGAGGAAAATTTGGAGGAGATGACAGTGGGTACAAAGTTTCAGGTGGTCTTCATGGTGTGGGAGCTTCCGTTGTTAATGCCCTCTCTATTTATTTTAAAGCAGAAGTTCATAAAGATGGAGGCAAATATATACAGGAATATTCACAAGGTAAAAGGAAAGTTGCAGTTAAAAAAGTTGGCCCATCGAAATACAGTGGAACTATTATTTCATTTAGACCAGATGAGGAGATTTTCAAGCAAGTTAAGTTTGACTGGGATACAGTTGTGGCTCATTTACGTCAGCAAGCATACTTGGTCAAAGGTCTTCGTATCGATATTATAGATGCAAGAGAGTGGGATCCAATAACAGGAGGCAAAGGAAAGAGTAGCGACTATGACGAAGCTTTTTGGTTTAAAGAACTTGAACTTGAAGTTCCTTCTACAACTTTCTACTTTGAAGGTGGACTTGTGTCTCTTGTTAAATTCTACAACAAAGAAGAAAAGCCAATCCACCCAAGTGTATTCTATGTGGAAAAAGAAGTAGATAGTGTTGGAGTCGAAATAGCCCTCCAGTATGTTGATAATTTTAGTTCAGATATTACTCCATTTGCAAACAATATCCATACGCCTGAAGGAGGAACTCATGTTACTGGTTTTAAGACAGCTTTGACTCGCGTTATTAACACCTATGGTAAAAAGAATAACTTAATCAAAGAAGCAGATGGTGGGTTTACTGGAGATGATGTGCTGGAAGGGCTTACAGCCGTAGTTTCAGTCAAGCTTCGTGAGATTCAGTTTGAGGGACAAACAAAGGCTAAGCTTGGTTCTACTGAAGCTCAGGGAGCAGTTGCTTCTGTATTTGGAGAAGCCTTCTCGGCTTTCTTAGAAGAGAACCCAGATGAAGCAAAGTCGATGATAGGTAAATCTCTCCTTGCTCTTCGTGCTCGTAAGGCTGCCAAGGCTGCTAAAGACTCTATCTTGCGTAAAGGAGCTCTTGAAGGAATGACTCTTCCTGGTAAGCTTGCAGACTGCCAAGTAAAAGATGCTGAAAGTGGAGAGCTATTCATTGTGGAGGGAGACTCGGCTGGTGGTACAGCAAAGATGGGTCGTGACAGAAAGACTCAAGCTATACTTCCACTTCGTGGAAAAATACTAAACGTAGAACGTGCTCGTCTTGATAGAATGTTAGGTTCTGAACAAATAAAAAACTTGGTTATCGCTATGGGTACCTCGATCGGTGATACTTTTGATATTGAGAAAATGCGCTACCATAAAATAATCCTTGCGACAGATGCCGATGTGGATGGAGCTCATATTCGTACACTTATCTTGACTCTCATGTATCGTTATTTCCGTCCAGTGTTAGATGCAGGGTATGTTTACATTGCTCAGCCTCCACTATTTAAAATAAAGAAAGGAAAAGAAATTTTCTATGCTTATACTGACGAAGAGAGAGATAAAATCTTGGGTAAGGATGCTGTGTCTATTGAAGAATTACTTTCAGAATCTGCAAATGAAGAAGAAGGCGCAAGTGAAGAAGAGACAGAGGATCAAGAAGAAGAAAATCCTAAAAATAAAAGAGCAACAAAAATCCACATACAAAGATATAAAGGTCTTGGAGAAATGAATTCTGAAGAACTCTGGGAAACAACAATGGATCCAGAGAAGCGTGTTTTAAAGCAGGTGTCAGTAAATGATGCAGAAGATGCAAACATGGTATTCGATATGCTCATGGGATCAGAAGTTCCTCCTCGTAAATCTTTCATAACTTCGCATGCCAAAATGGCAAATTTGGATATATAAAAAATTCCCCTAAGCAAGGCTTAGGGGAATTTTTTATTTTTAATTTAAAATTCTTTCTTTGATTTCTTTTTCTAATCTTTTTATAAATTCTTCTAATTTAATAGCTTCTAACTTTTCAGTTCTTCCTTCTACTGTTATAGTTTTAGATTCTTTTTCTTTATCTCCAATGACTATAATGTATGGAACTTTTTGCATTTTTGCATTTCGGATTCTTTTCCCTAAGGATTCGTTTGAGTCATCAAGTTTTATTCTTATGTTAGAGTCTTTCAAAGCTTTGTAAACATCTGTCGCGTACTCACTCTGGTGTTCGGATATTGGCAGTACAACAACCTGAACAGGAGATAACCAAAGAGGGAAGACTCCAGCAAAATGTTCAATCATTACTCCCATGAATCTCTCAAATGAGCCAAATATCGCGACATGAAGAACAACTACACGATGCTTCTTTCCATCTTCTCCAGAATAATC
>JBBSBU010000039.1:0-4880 GCA_038250975.1 Minisyncoccia bacterium | reverse complement strand
TAAAGAAATGCAGCAGATCATACTTTCTAAGCCTCAAGAACAAGAGATTTATAAGCTTGCAAGATCTAGGGGTATGCTTACTATCCGTGAAGATGCCATTTTGAAAAGCATTAAAGGTCTGATACCTCTTAAAGAAATTTATAATTTCTAATATAGAATATTAGGTGTAGTAAAACTAGTCTAATTGTATTATACTAATATAGTATGGATCAAAATAAAAAAATTCTTATTGTTGACGATGATAGTTTCCTACTTGATATGTATTCATTAAAGTTTAGTAAATCAGATTTTGATGTCACTGCTACACAAGGTCCTGAAGCCGCACTTGATAAACTTCGATCAGGATTCTCCCCAGATATTATGCTTTTAGATATAGTTATGCCAGTTATGGATGGATTTGAGTTAATGGAAAAGATGAAGGAAGAAAACTTAGCTTTGGGTACTGTTAAAATTATCCTTTCAAACAGAGGTCAGCCTTCAGATATAGCTCGCGGAGAGTCTTTAGGTGCTTCGGGATATATAGTGAAGGCTTCGAGTACTCCATCTGAAGTTATCGAGAAAGTGAGAAGTATTATTAACGAAAATAAATAATAAAACAATGGATTATAATAAATTTTTAGATGAGATATTAACAAGCTTGATTCACGAAGATGGATCAGATTTACACTTGGGTACTGGCAGAAAGCCAGCTGTACGTATTAATGGGCAACTTGTTTTCCTTGAGAATAAAGAAGCTCTTAAACAAGAAGATATGGTTAAAATTTTGGAAATCCTTATTGGAGTTTCAAAGGCGAATACTTTCCTAGAGAGAAAAGAGTCAGATTTCTCTTTTGCTTTTAAGAATATTACACACTTAAGAGGTAATGCATACTTCCAGAAGGGTGGTATCTGTGTAGCCTTACGCTTGGTTCCTAAGGCTAAAAGTTTCGAAGAACTTGGATTACCAACTATTCTTAAGAATTTTGCGATGAAAAAGCAAGGCTTCTTTTTAGTTGTTGGTCCTGTTGGTCAAGGTAAGTCTACAACACTTTCAACAATGATAAACTATATCAATAAAGAAAGCACAACTCACATAATCACTATTGAAGATCCTATCGAGTATGTATACCAGCATGAAAGGTCTATCATTGATCAAAGAGAGATTGGCTTAGATTCTGCAAACTTTCCCGAAGCATTGAAAGCGGCTTTCCGTGAAGATGTGAACGTCCTCCTTATTGGAGAAATGCGCAGTACGGAAACCATCTCAGCCGCGGTAACAGCAGCTGAAACGGGGCACTTAGTATTCTCTACTCTTCATACGAACAATGCTTCTCAGACAATCGATCGTATCATAGATTCATTTCCTGCTAACCAGCAAGATCAGATAAGATTACAGCTTGCTTCAAGTTTGGTTGGTATACTCTCTCAGCGTCTTATCCCTCGTGTGACAGGTGGACGTGTTCCAGCTTTTGAATTACTTATAAATAATAATGCCGTTGCAAACTTAATCAGAGAGAAGAGAACATATGAGATAAACACCGTCATCGAAACATCTTCTGAACAGGGAATGATAGATATGAATAGATACCTAGTTGAGTTAGTGGCCAAGGGAGAGATAACCCTTGAGAGTGCTTATCAATATTCATTTAACCCTAAAGCTCTTGAAAGGATGCTTTAATATAATATGTTATTTAAATACGAAGCAATCACAAATACAGGAGACAAGAAGATCGGATCAATCGAAGCTTCTTCGAAAGATTCAGCTATTTCTGCTTTACAGCGTAGAGCTCTTATCGTTTCATCTATTGCTGAAGATGGGGGACCAGTAGGTATTTTCCACTCTTCTTTCTTCCAGAAGAAGATAAAGATGAAAGATATCGTTATCATGTCACGACAGATTTCGACTTTGTTCGAAGCGCAAGTTTCAGCTTTGAAGGCCTTTAACCTTATGGCTACTAACACAGGTAACCCTGGATTAGTAAAAATACTTGAAACAATCTCAAACGACATCCAAGCGGGAGTTTCTATATCTGACTCTTTAGCTCGGCACCCTGATGTTTTCTCTATTTTCTATATAAACATGGTTCGTGCCGGTGAAGAGTCTGGTAAGCTAACTCAGACATTCTCATACTTGGCCGAGTATCTAGACAGGCAGTACCAGCTCACATCAAAAACCAAGAATGCCCTTATCTACCCGGCATTCGTTATGGGTGTGTTCTTTATCGTCATGATACTCATGTTCACTTTCATTGTTCCGAAGCTTTCTGCTATTATCATGGATTCTGGGCAAGCAATACCTTTCTCAACAAAGATTGTTTTCTTTGTGAGTGACATGATGGTCCACTACGGTTTATTCTTGCTAATAGGTTTAGTTGTGCTTGTACTGTATTTTATAAAGTTTAGTAAGTCAGAATACGGTCAAGTTTATATAGATAGATTGAAAATCAGTGTTCCAGTTTTTAAGAATATATATACAAAGCTTTACCTTTCACGTATCGCTGACAATATGGATACTATGCTTTCTTCAGGTATAAATATAATCAGAGCTATTGAACTTACTTCTGTGGTTGTAGGGAACAGAGTCTTTGAAGATATACTTAAGGATGCTGCCGAAAAAGTGAAAAGTGGAAGCTCTCTTTCTGATGCCATATCTTCTTATAAAGAAATACCAGCCATAATGGGTGGTATGATACACGTCGGAGAAGAGACAGGATCTCTTGGAAGTATCTTGAAAACACTGGGTAAATTCTATGCTCGTGAGGTGAATGAAGCCGTCGATACTATGGTCAGTCTTATCGAACCGATGATGATTGTGGCTCTCGGTCTTGGAGTGGGGATACTTTTGACTTCTGTTCTTATGCCGATTTACAATATTGCGGGAGGAATATAGTATTTTATACTTTAGTAAGTAGTTTCTGTTTTCTAGTTTCTAGTTAAAATGCGTCGGCTTCGCCGACGCATTTTAACTTCCCCGTTAACAACCATAAACTAACCACTGATTATTTATCCACAGTAGCCATATCTTGTGCTTTTAATTCTCTTATATGATATAATATATCTATTAAAAAGTAAGGTCGCGTCTTTTTATAAAAAAGACAAATTATTAAATAAAATTATTATGAATAAAAATAAAGGTTTTACGCTTATTGAACTTTTGGTTGTTATTGCGATCATCGGTATCTTGGCGTCAGTTGTTCTCGCTTCTCTATCAAGTGCAAGAACAAAGGCTAAAGTTGCCGCTGCTCAGTCAACTATATCTTCAGCGAGAGCTCAAGCAGAAACGAATATAGACACTTATGGTAAATATATTCCCAATTTATGTACTGCTCAAACAGGATTTAAATTATTGCTAGATTCATTAAGTAAAACAGCTTCTTCAAAAGTTGATGTACTTAAATGCATAACTGATGCTACTGCTGTTGGTTCTAGTGGTACACAGTCAAGAAAATGGGCTGTTGAAGTTTCAATTAATGGTGCCCGTTATTGTTCTGATAGCACAGGGTATTCTGGACCCTCTAAAGGAGTAGTCGGTAATACTACTGCTATTTCAGGTGTTGATCAAACTCCAGTTTCTGGAGTGATTACTTACACAAATCAAATTCCTGGTGCTGCTGCAGATTATGTTTGTGGCCAGTAATTAAATTATAGAATAGTCGTTTTGTAAAGAATTATTAATTAAATATTATATTAAATGAATAAAAATAAAGGTTTTACGCTTATTGAACTTTTGGTTGTTATTGCGATTATTGGTATATTAGCCTCAGTCGTTCTCGCTTCACTTTCAAGTGCTCGTGATAAGGGTAGAGATGCTGCAGTTAAGTCTCAAATAGCAGCTATGAAAGCTCAGGGCGAATTGTTCTATTCAACAAATGAGATTTATACTGGTGTTTGTGGCGCAACTCAGGCAAATAATGGATTCGGAGGTGGTCAGACAGTAGGATTACTTCCTGCTGCTTCAAGTTCTTCTGGTGTTACAAATACAGTACAAACTTCCTCTCTTGGTGCAGCAGCTCCAGCTGGTTCAGCCGCTAATACTACTTGTCATGACTATCCTGAGTATTGGGTAGCAGAAGCTCCACTTGTATCAGGTAAGTTTTACTGTGCAGATAGCACAGGTGTTTCTAAAGAAGAAGATGCATTTATGGCTTTAGGCGCACAAGCTTGTCTTTAATATTTAACAGTCAAAAAACCAACCCGCCTGGGTTGGTTTTTTTTATTAATTTTAATGTAGTAATAACCGTTCTTGCGAAAGACTTGCGGAAGAGTTAGTTTTATTTAAAATACCTATTTAGATGTTGTTTATTTGTTTATCAAAATGTTATACTTAATATATGAACATACTTATATTTGTCTTTATCTTTTTACTGGGGACTATTATTGGGAGCTTTTTGAATGTTGTAATTTTTAGATTTAATACTGGTAAGACGATAGTGAAGGGTAGGTCTATATGCATGACTTGCAATAGAGAACTTCGTTGGTACGAGCTTGTGCCTGTATTCTCTTTTTTAATACAAGGAGGGAAGTGTCGTCGTTGTGAAGAAAAGATTTCATGCCAATATCCGATTATTGAGCTTATAACCGGGCTAGTTTTCCTACTTGTTTCATATCACTTCCTCCCAGCACTATATTTTATACCACTATCATATGTTTTTTTAGTGGCATTTTATGCGTTAATCTTTTCAATCCTTATTGTTATTTCAGTGTATGATATCGCACATAAAGTAATCCCAGACAAGTTAGTTTTTGTGTTTAGTGGGGTAGCAATACTTTCTTTATTTGTGAATCATTTTGGTCTCGGTCCGTTGTTCATTCTTCCATCAATTTACTTCATTATCGCAGGGCCACTACTAGCATTACCTTTCGCTCTTATGTGGTTACTTTCGAAAGGCAAGTGGATGGGT
>JBBSBU010000038.1:0-4995 GCA_038250975.1 Minisyncoccia bacterium | reverse complement strand
TGCCGTTGTTAAGTTTCAGAAGGATAATAATCAGATAGCTGATGGGGTGGTAGGAGCAACAACGATGGAGAGGTTGAATAGGTAGCAACATTAAACCCCCAGATGTCTGGGGGTTTAATGTTGTTTAGATGCTTTTTACTAGAATCGAACCTAATGTGCCACCGCAAAGCCGATGATTTTCTTGGCCCCAGACTTTTTGAGCAATTTTATGATCTCGTTTATTGTTCCACCTGTCGTTGTGACATCATCTATTACTATTATTGTTTTGTCTTTTACATTTTCACTTTTTGTTATACCGAAAGCTCCTTTTATATTTTGCAGTCTCCTGTTTCTGTTTGTAAGTTTTGCTTGAGGTGTTGTATTTAGTTTTTTGTAAATTATTTTTTTATTAAATTCGAATATTCCTTTTAAAGAAGAATTACAAAAATTCTTTGCAATTATTTCAGACTGATTGTATCCTCGTAATCTCCTTCTTTCTTTTGAAATAGGCACAGGTATGACAATGATAGGGCAACCTGAAGAAAATATTCTTATCTCATTTATTTCTTCGATTAAGGAAGAGTAAAGTATATCTCCAAGTTTTTGGCCTAAGTATGGTAAGTGGTGGTATTTTAATTCCCATATTAGTTTCTTAACTAGCGGATCTCTATAATCATAAACTGCAAAAATACTAGATTCTGTTTCTCTTTCAGCTGTTGGTAGTTTGTCCATACAAGAATCGCAAAGTATTTCTTTTTTGGATCCGCATCCAAGACACCTAGATGGGAATAATAACTCTAAGAAAAATTGAAGTATGGATTTTATATACATAATATTCTTTTAGACTTCTTAATTTTACTATAGATATGATATACTAGAAAGTAATAGTTATGGATAATTCACTAAAGACTATAATATCAAATGGACTTGCTAGTATATCTGGGATTTTTTCACAGGGTAAATCTGGAAAAAGTATTTTAGGTGTAGACATTGGCTCTTCTGCTATAAAAGTAGTTCAAATTAAAAAGAAAAACGATAAGGCTGTACTTGAAACATACGGAGCTATTGCCCTTGGTCCTTATGCAAATATGGACATAGGGTCAACTACTAACTTGCAAGTAGATGATATCGTAAAGGCTCTTTTGGATGTTATTCGAGAGTCAAATGTCACTGTTAAGTCTGGCGTTATGGCTATTCCTTCATCTTCTAGTCTTATTTTTACAATAACATTACCTGATAAGATAACAGAGGATAAGTTCGAAAGTGTTGTCCCTATTGAAGCCCGCAAGTATATACCACTGCCTGCTTCTGAAGTATCCTTGGATTGGTTTGTTTTACCTAAGGATGATGATTCGACAGAATATAATGTAATGAAAGAGAAAGCTCAAGCTGCATCTTTAAGTACTAAAACAGAGATACTAGTAGTTGCGATACATAATGATATTTTATCCAAATATCAGGAGATATTAAAAAAGACAGAGATAAAATCCGAGTCTTTTGAAATGGAGATATTTAGTAATATCAGGTCTTCCTTTTCTCATGATCTGGCCCCAGTATTACTTATAGATTTTGGAGCATCCAAAACAAAGCTTTCTATTATTGAAGATGGAATCGTGCATGTTTTTCATGTTGTGAATAGAGGTGGTTGTGATATTACAAAAAATATTGCAGCATCTTTGAATATTTCCTTCTCAGAAGCAGAGAAAATGAAGAGATCTGTTGGTTTAGATACAAATAATCACCCAGAAGTTGCAGATATTATCCGGTTATCCACTGAATATATATTTTCTGAAACAAATAGTGTTGTGTTTGCTTATCAAAGGAAGTATAATAAAAGTATAAGTAAAGTTATTTTGACTGGTGGTGGATCCCTCACGAGAGGTCTCCTGGAAAAAGCTACATCAAACTTTCATACTGAGATTGTATACAGTGATCCATTTTCTAAAACAGAAGCTCCTGCTTTCCTTGAACCAATATTAAAAATAAGCGGACCAGAGTTTAGTGTTGCAGTTGGTTTAGCATTAAGACAATTATCATAATTTAAATCATGGAGAATTCATTTCAAACATCTTTCATACCTAAGAAGCCAATAGTAAATAATGGTGGTCTTTCTGGCGGTAAAAAAACAACTAGTATATTTATGGTTATTTCTGTCCTTATTATTGTTTTATCTGGATTGGCTGCTGGAGGGCTTTATTTCTACAAGGGGACACTGGAAGCTAACAAAAACGAGCTTTACTCAAGTCTAATGAAAGTAAAGGAAAGCTTTGATGAGAAGACAATTGCAGAGCTAGATTCTTATGACAAGAAGTCAACTGTTGTAAGACAAATACTAGATCAGCATATGGTTCTCTCTCCTTTATTTGAAGCAATAAATGAATACACCCTTACTTCTATACAATATACGAAATTCGATCATACTTTAGTTGGTGATATTTTTACAGTCAGTATGTCTGGCACTGCTCGTGACTATAAATCTATATCACTTCAAGCTGATACATACGTAAAGAATAAACCTGAGATGTTTAAGAATCTTGTTTTTTCTAATTTAACAAAAGACAAGAATAACTACGTAACTTTTAACGTTGAATTTAGCCTTGATCCTAATATTCTTTTGTACAAAAATAACATTAGTTCACCTAAAAGTAGCCCAGTTGTCACTGAGAATAAAGCCAGCACCCTTGATACAACTATGGCAACAAATGAAATAAAAACAGGATCATTAGAAACTTCAAACAATATCCAATAATATATTATGAAAATTTTCTTTCCAATTTTATCAATACTTATAGCTGTACTTATTTTTATTTATGCTATAAACCCTTTATATGCAGAAGTTACTTCTTTGAAGTCTGATATTTTAGTTTACAATACAGCTTTAGATAATTCTACAAGCTTACAAAGAACAGAAGATGAGCTTCTGACTACTTATAATAGTATACTAGAAAAAGATAAGGATCGTTTGAGTATTTTACTTCCAGATTCTGTCAACAATATACAATTAATTTTACAGATTGAGCGTATTGCGAATATTCATAACATGCCAGTAAAAGATTTCAAGTTTGATCAAGTCACATCTGCGCAAAAGGGAGCAAGCATTGTTGCAACAAGTGTTTCCACAGATAATAGACCTTATGGAGTTTTCCCAATTCAGTTCACAACAGAAGGGACCTACAAGGATTTTGCTCTTTTCCTGAAAGCCTTAGAAGCTAACCTAAGACTTGCGGATATAAAGGAAGTATCTTTTGTTGTTCCAGGTCCTGTTGAGGGTAAAACAGATTCAAATATTTACAAGTATTCTATGAAAGTCGAAACTTATTGGCTTAAATAATAATAAATTATGCACAGAAAATATAATAAATTTTTAATAGTATCTGTCATCGTAATCTCCATTTTTGGTGTTTATTCTTATTTCAGTAACGATTTAAAGTCTGAAGCTGCCATTGGTGCTGCTGATACCACTGATGCTGATACTGGTAGTGGACTAACTTCTTCTTTAGATACAAATGCAACTAGTACGAGTACAAACAATGCAGGAGGAGAAGCGGCAGAGAATACTGCTTTCGTCATCAAGTTAAATTCATTAAAAAATATAAGGATAGACACATCTTTGTTTACAGATAAATCTTTCACATCTCTTGTTGATAATAATGTTGTGATAGAAGAAGTTCCTTATGGACGTATAAATCCATTCGCTCCTTTAAATAATTTTAATACAGTAATTAAAACAGCAGATATTGTAACAGTTGAACCGGGCTCTGTTGTTAAGGCAAACTAATATGATGTTACTAGAAGAGTTAGTAAAACGTGGTCTTCTGAAAGAAGACCAAGTACCTGAAGTTGTTAAAACTGCAGAGTCTAAATACGGTGGTAATGTAGAGTTGGCACTTTTAAGCTACGGTGTTAGTGATGAATTAATACTTGAGTTGAAGGGTAGTGTTTATAATATTCCAATCAAAAAGATTGATCCAGGTTTGATAACTTCATCAGTCTTGAAAATAATTCCTGCTGAAACTGCAAAAACTTACCACTTTGTGCCAATCGGTATTTCTAATAATGTATTAGAAATAGGTATTACAGATCCTGATAATGTGCAAGCTATCGATGTCCTGACTTTCATTACAGCGAAGCTAGATAAGCCTTTTAAATTGTTTCTGATATCAACATCGGTTTACAATAAAATCGTAGAGAAATATGATATTTTGGGGAGTGAAGTTGGGCAAGCTCTTTCTGAACTAGATCAAGAGATCGCAAATGCCGGAGAAGAAAAACTTATAGACAAGAATAAAAAAGAGTTAAAACCAGGACAAATAAAAGAAGAGGCAAGAATTACTGAAGACGCCCCCATAATCAAAATTGTTGCAGTTATACTAAGGCACGCCGTTGAAGGCAGTGCTTCTGATATACATATCGAGCACGTAGGAGACAGGATAAAAGTGCGTTTCCGTGTGGATGGTATTCTTCATACTTCGATCACACTTCCGGTCTCTGTATACAATGGAGTTATTGCTCGTATTAAAATCCTATCAAAGCTTAGATTAGATGAGAAAAGAAAGCCTCAAGACGGTGGATTTTCTGCTAAAATGGAAGGTAGAAAGATTGACTTTCGTGTGTCTACAATGCCATCTTACTTCGGAGAGAAAGTTGTGATGCGTATTCTTGATTCTCAGAAGGGAGTTAAACCTCTTGATGATTTAGATATGTCACCAGAGAATCTTGCCTTAGTGCGAGAAGCATTAGACCGTCCTTACGGACTTATACTTATGACTGGTCCTACAGGCTCCGGTAAAACCACTACTTTGTATTCTATGGTGAACGAACTTGACCACGAAGAAGAGAATGTCGTTTCCCTGGAAGATCCAGTTGAGTACCAGATAGAAGGTATAAACCAGTCTCAAGTAGCACCTGAGATCGGCTATACTTTTGCTTCAGGTCTGCGTTCTATTTTAAGACAAGACCCAGATGTAATCATGGTCGGAGAAATCCGCGATAAAGAAACTGCTGAGCTAGCTATCC
>JBBSBU010000037.1:0-5294 GCA_038250975.1 Minisyncoccia bacterium | reverse complement strand
ATTGGAGTAGACCGTATTCCGAAAGGAGAGACTTCTCTTTCTTTACTCACTCTTTCTGCAAAAGGCTTAGGTAAAAAGACTGGTGTCAAAGAATACAAAACTCAAAATCGTGGTGGTTCTGGTATAAAAACTGCAAAAGTTACACCAAAGACGGGTAATCTTATTGTTGCCAAGATTGTTGGAGAAGAGAATGAAATAATTGCTGTATCACAAAAAGGACAAGTTATACGTGTTGATTTAAAGTCAATTCCTACTTCTGGACGCCAAACTCAAGGAGTAACAATTATGAAATTACATGCGGGAGATAGTATTGCATCTATCACATGTTTATAAATATGTGCACGACTTCATTGTGCTGTGTCAGACTGTAATTCACACAATAATCGCTTTGCTCTTATGTGAATTGGGAGTATAATAAAACTATGTTTTCAAGTCCAGAACAAAATGTTCTACAATTAGGATTAAAAGAAGGTATGCGTGTTGCAGACTTTGGTGCTGGAACCGGCGCATATTCTTTAGCCTCTGGGAATAAAGTTGGACACACGGGTCATGTTTATGCGATAGAAGTTCAGAAAGATTTAGTAAAAAGGCTTGAAAGTGAAATAAGAACATGGGGGGTCTCAAACGTTGAATGTATTTGGGGTGATATTGAGAAACGCGGTGGCACAAAAATAGCTGACCGTTCTATGGATGCAGTTATTATTTCGAACGTTTTATTCCAAGCAGAAGATAAACTTGGTTTAATAGATGAGGCTCGTAGAATACTTAAAAAAGATGGGCAGGTTCTTCTTATAGAATGGCTTTCCTCTTTTAGTGGTATGGGTCCATCTGCTGAGAATATTGTCACACCAAAAGTGGCTGAAGATTTATTTACAAAAAGAGGATTTAAATTCGCTGAGAAAATCAATACAAATCCTCATCATTATGGTATAATTTTTAAATATGAATAATTTTCAAACGATTCTAGTCGCAATATTTTTAGCCTTTTTTGTTTTTGGGGTTTTGATTTTCTCTGGCGCTATAAATATTGGTAATAAGAAAGATCCAACTGCTATTGTTGGTAATGTCGTTATTTGGGGAACACTCCCAGATTCTGAAGTATCTGAATTAATTAGTAAAAACATACTACAAACTGGAGATAGCTCATCTATAAAATACGTACAGCAAAATAAAGAAAGTTACCAACAGAATATTATAGAAGCTTTTGCTAAAGATAAAGCTCCAGACTTGATGATTCTCACTCCAGACATGATTTTTAGGAATAATAGTTTCATATTTAAAATCCCTTATGTTAGTTATCCTATAAAAACTTTTAGAGACTCATTCATAGATGGAGCAGATATATTTTTAGGCAAAGAGGGGGTTATAGCCTTGCCATTACTTGTTGATCCTTTAGTTTTATTTTATAACAAGAATATGTTTTTGAATGAAAGTATTTTATATCCTCCCACACTTTGGAATCAGCTTTTCGATCTAAATTCTAAGCTTACAAAATTTAATGCAGACAAAACTATTTCACAGAGTATGATTGCTTTTGGTAATTTTGATAATGTAAATCATGCTAAAGATATCATTTCCATGCTCCTTCTTCAAAGTAATAATCCTGTCATGACTATAAGCAATAATGGTAAGTATCGTCTAGCTTTTGAAGACAAAGCTTCTGACGGAAGTTATCCATTCGAGCAGATAGTAAACTTTTTCTTAGAATTTTCAAATCTCTCAAAGAATTCGTATTCATGGAACCGTTCTTTGCCTAACTCTATAGATATGTTTACTTCAAATAAGTTGGCTTTATACGTCGGTTACGCTAGTGAATTATTCAAAATTCAAGATGTAAATCCAAACCTTAGTTACAATGTGTCAATAGTTCCTCAAACAAAAGGCTCAAATGTAAATCTTACCTATGGGCAGATTTACTCTGTGGCTGTAAGTAAAAAGTCCAAGAATTTAGCATCTGCTATTTCTGTTGCTACAAAGATGTCCGCGCCTACTTTCCTAAAAGAGTTAAGTATTGCTACATCTCTTCCTTCAGCGTCAAGAATTTTATTGAATGATAAGCCGGAGGACCCAACTTTATTAACGTTTCATAATTCTGCTATGATTGCTCGCTCTTGGTTCGACCCAGATGGTAACGCTACAAACTCTATTTTTAGAGAACTGATTGAAAACTCATCTTCAAATAAGCTTTCTGTTGGTGATGCTATAAAGAAAGCTTACAGTCAACTAGACATTATCGTTAATAACAGTAATAGTAATGAATAAAAAAATATTTGGGTTTATATTTGGGGTTATTGTTATTTTTGTAAGTATTTTTACTAGTACAACAACTATTGCCGCCCTAACAGCATCTATAATTCAAATTCCAAATGAAGGAGAGATAGGAAAAACTATTATTATTAAGGGTGAAAATCTTACGCCGATAAATAAAGTTTTTGTTGGTGTAGGAGAAGTAGGTGTTATGGATATACATCCTAAGAGTGACAAAGAAGTATCTATTGTCATTCCACCAAGTGCAACTACTGGTAAAATAAAAATAGAAACACAAAATAATGGTACAGCTATAAGTGCTACAAATTTCACTATTGTTTCTTTGTCTTCTATAAATTTATCTATTAAAAATATAACATCTAATTCTGCGGATGTAGTTTTTAAAGAAGATGTTTCAGATCGCCCTTATACAGGAACTATTATTAATAAGAATGATATCCAAGATCACAAATCTTTACCTGCTACCTTGGATCAGATTGTTAATGGTGTAGTAACAATGAAAGCTACTGGATTAAAACCTGGAACTGCATATATAGTAAAAATAACAAATAGAGAAGAAATATCTACCGAGATATCTTTTACAACATTAGGTAATTCTGATGCTCCAATTATAATAGATTTTTCTCCTCTTTCAGGAAGGGTGAAAGATACAGTTGTTATTAAAGGATATAATCTTCTTCTTAGTAATGTAGATGATATATATTTCTATGATATGATTCAAACATCAGGGGTTGTGAGTCATGATCCAAGTACAGGTCAAACACTAGTAAGTGTTAAGGTTCCAGAAGGTGCTAAAAACGGTAAGATTACCTTAAATACTCTAAAAGGAGCAGTAAGTACAAGTATTGATTTTACAGTTACTTCTACAGATAAACAAGAAGATAAACTACAGCCTTCTATAGGAGGTAGTACTGAAGTAAATGCAAATGGTCAACCAATTAAATTCACTGGTCTAGTACCTGATTGTAACACTGGAGCTATAGACGGGGAGACTGGCCACTATAAGAACCCATGTGACTTTAACTACTTTATGGCGCTCATAAATAGGTTAATTAAGTTTTTATTATTCGACATAGCTACTCCTTTTGTTGCTTTAATCATAATGTATACAGGTTACTTATTCCTTACTGCTGGTGGTAGCGCAGGTCAGACAGAGAAGGCAAAACATATACTACTGAATGTTGTCATTGGTTATGTTATTGCTCTTGCTGCATGGCTCATAATAACAGCTATAATAAGTATCTTTGGAGTCACAGATTCATCAATTGGAATGTTTTTAAGTGGTTTTATGGGTAATTAATAATAAATTATAATTAATAATAAATATTATGAAAAATAAAAAATATAGTTTGCTGTCGAATATTCTAAGATATGGTTTTGCATTCACATTTATACTCTCACTCATGTTTACTTCAGTTGTTGTAAAAGCAGATAAACCAATAGAAATAACTTCCGGCATAAAGAATCCTATAAAGGCAGATAATCTTCAAGATTTTATTCAATCTTTCATAAAAGGGGTTCTTGTTATAGGAATACCGATTTTAGTTTTGTTCATTATTTACGCTGGATTCCTTTACGTGAAAGCCCAGGGTAACCCTGGAGAGCTTGAAGTTGCTCACAGAACACTTCTCTATACTATTATCGGAGCTGCGTTACTTCTTGGAGCTTTTGTTATTGCAAATGCGATTGTGGGTACAGTGAGTGAGATAGAAAGGAACGCTTAATTATTATAAATAGTCGAAAATATTAAAATAGAAAATATTATATTATGAATTGTCCAGATGGAATAAAAAGTTTAACGGATCTGATAAACTTCTTCACATGTTTGATAAAAAATTCAGTTATTCCACTACTTATGACTTTAGCTGTTGCGGGGTTTGTTTATGGAATAATCAAATTTTTCTTGAATCCTGACAGCGAAGAAAAGAAGAAAGAAGGAAAGAGTTTTATGGTTTGGGGTTTAATTGCCATATTTGTGATGGTAAGTGTTTGGGGTTTAGTTGGGATACTGAGGAATACGTTCCTCCCAAACAATGTTGGAACATTCCTTCCAGAGATGCAAACAGAATAGAATCACTAAGTATTGTATATATCATGTTCAATTGGTATAATACATATACATAATCAAGTATGTTTATTTATATCCTACGGTCGGTAGGTTTGAGTAAAATTATTATTAGGTCGCTTATTTATAAGTTTATATTTATTAGGAATGTCGTGCTTTATAACATGGTTTTACATATGTAATCACCAAATTAGAAGCTCGGCAATTTATTGAAATAGTATGAAAAAAATTATAGTATTAGGTTTTGTTTTCGGATTAACTCCATTATTAACACTTGCTGCACCAGATGGAACTATTACTGGTGTTCTAGGTCTTCTTATCTATTGGGTTGGTTTAATTGTCCCTGTTTTAGTAACTATTGCAATCGGTTACTTTATCTGGGGAGTTATAAGTTTTATTACTGCATCTGATGAGGAGACGAAGAAAATGGGCAAAACAAAGATTGTAAATGGTCTTATTGGACTTTTTGTAATTTTAGCTTTCTGGGGTATTATCGCAATGGTTAGAAATACTTTTGGAGTAAATGGTGGAGCAGACTATAGATCTTCTGTAACAGAAGGAATGCCTATATTAAAATAATATAAATTATCTATTGTTATGACTTTTCAAATTATTCCAGTAGCTGAAGCTACAAATATAGTAAGCCTAATGAACAGCGTAAACAAGGTTATTATTAACCCGCTTATAATGTTTTTATTTGCTCTAGCTGTAGTTTACTTTATGTATGGTCTTGTGAAGTTTCTTATAACTCCTGATAATGAGGAGCTAAGGAAAACAAACAAGCAACACATGCTCTGGGGAATATTTGGAATGTTTATAATGATCGCTGTTTTTGGGATTATGAATATCATACTTAACACTGTAGGAGAAAGAGATATTAAAATTGATAACGGTATATACACAGTCACTAAATAAACTAAATTTTACACTTTGTATTAAAAACACCTCAGTACTGAGGTGT
>JBBSBU010000036.1:0-5308 GCA_038250975.1 Minisyncoccia bacterium | reverse complement strand
TTATGCCCACTCTATTCATCGGATGTCGATAGAGCAGACACTTGCCGGACCGTTTAGGCGAAAGCAAGAGCTGGAGTTCCGAACGCAAATGCGTAAGGAGAAGCTACAGCCTTAGCGACTTTGTTTGCACTTAGTCTTTTGGAAGAAGTTTAAAGAGATACCTCCATACTCTACATGCATATATAAGATGATTCCTGTTGTCGAAGCCGATCATCCCCAATTTTAATGAACTTTATATTCTCTACTTATCTCTCTATCGCTTTCTCGTTTTTTGATAGTTTCTCTTTTATCAAATTGCTTTTTGCCACGAGCGACACCAACGGATACCTTTATCCGACGTCCTTTACTATACAATGAAAGAGGGACTAGAGTCAATCCTTTTGTACTGTCTTTATCTGCTAATCTTTTAATTTCCTTTTTCGACAGCAAAAGCTTTCTATTCTGTTCTGGGTCATAAGCTGGATCTGTATTATTTATCTGGTATGGTGGTATGTTCATATTTATAATATATGCTTCACCTCCACGTACTATACAAAAAGCGGAATTTATATTTCCTTGACCCTTCTTTATTGACTTCACTTCATGCCCAGCTAGTTCGATACCTGCTTCAAAAGTTTCTTCAATGCTGTAGTTAAAGTGTACTTTTCTATTGTTTGTATATGTCGCCATACATTCATATGTTACCAGTATTGTTAAATAATATCAAAATATATCAATATTTATTAATATAAGACAAAATAGCATTCTTTCTTCGAAGAGCTACAAGCTCAAATTTACATGATAATCTCGCATCACAAAGGTTCACATATATGGGTGTTTTTTATTTATCTTTAATTTGTGTATAATGCAATATACAATGAAAACAAATAAAAACGACAAACCAAATCAACCAAAGATACCAAATTTAATGAATCAGATAGTCATTGCTATTTTCATATTTATGGCGATTACAGTTGCATATACATTACTTTATAAGAAGCCAAGTGATATTAAGAAAATGACAATATCAGATGTAGCCAAGAGTGTCACAGAGGGGACTATTGAGAGGATTCTTGTTTCAGGAGGAGATGTGAGCGTGACTTTTAAGGATAAGACTGAAGGTATCGCTAAGAAAGAGCTTGAAAGTTCACTTTCTTCGACTTTATATAATTATGGAGTTACTCCAGAAGAGCTAACGAATACTCCGATTGAGATTAAAACGGAGTCAGGTTTCTTTTATTGGATTATCAGCCTCCTGCCTTATTTACTTCCAGTTTTCTTAATCATATTTTTATTCTGGATGCTTACTCGTCAGGCAAAAGGGCAAGGAATGCAAGCTTTCACTTTCGGTCAATCTAAAGCGAGGATTACAGACCCTAATGATAAAAATAACAAAGTTACATTTAAAGATGTTGCTGGAGCCAAAGAAGCCAAAGAAGAACTTGAAGAGATAGTAGATTTTTTGAAAAACCCCAAAAAGTTTCTAGACATTGGAGCCAGAATTCCGAAAGGAGTTCTTCTAACAGGAGCTCCAGGTACAGGTAAAACTTTGCTCGCAAGAGCTGTGGCAGGAGAAGCAGAAGTGCCATTCTTCCACTTGTCTGGTTCTGAGTTCGTGGAAATGTTTGTTGGTGTCGGAGCTTCACGTGTGCGTGATTTATTCAAGATGGCGAAAAAAGCGGCTCCTTCTATAGTTTTCATAGATGAGATTGATGCTGTTGGGCGAGTGCGTGGTACTGGAGTTGGGGGAGGCAATGATGAACGTGAACAGACCTTAAACCAGATATTAGTAGAGATGGATGGCTTTGAACCAAATGAGAAAGTTATTGTTATGGCAGCAACAAACCGCTCAGATGTGCTTGATCCAGCCTTACTACGTCCAGGTAGATTCGATAGGAGGGTAATACTTGATCTACCAGACCGAAGCGATCGTGAAGACATACTTGAAATACACTCACGTAAGAAACCTTTTGCAGAAGATGTAAGCCTGAAGGTTGTAGCAGAAAGAACACCTGGGTTCTCAGGTGCTGATCTTTACTCTCTTATGAATGAAGCAGCAATACTTGCTGCTCGTGAAGAAAGAAAGAAGGTTGCACAGTTTGATCTTATACGCTCTATTGAAAAAGTTATGATGGGTCCTGAGAGAAAGAGTCACCTACTTTCAAAAAAAGAAAAAGAAATTACCGCTTATCATGAAGCAGGACATGCACTTGTCGCTTCCATGCTTCCTTATGCCGATCCTGTGCATAAAGTTTCTATTGTTTCTCGTGGACATGCTGGAGGTTATACATTAAAGCTTCCTCTTGAGGAAAGAAGACTACAGAGTAAAAAGGAATTTTTAGATGATATTGCTATGTCTCTCGGTGGATATGTTGCAGAAGAAATGGTCTTCGGAGATATTACAACTGGCCCATCAAATGATTTACAAGTAGCGACTGGTTTGGCTCGTGCTATGGTTACAAGATGGGGTATGTCAGATGAGATAGGCCCTGTAGCTCTTGAGAATGATGGAGGCCGTACGATGTTTGGGCAAGGGGTAAATGACAGAGAATACTCGGAGAGAGTAAGTGCTCTAATAGATGCAGAAGTTTCAAAAATCATGAGTAATGCTTTCGTTGTTGCAAGAGATGTTTTAACTGACAAGCGTAAAGTTTTAGATGCTATTGCGCATAGACTTATAGAAGTAGAAACACTTGAACAGAAAGAATATAACGAGATAATTATTGCGAACGGAATAATACCAAAAACTAAAGAGAGTGAATAATTGGACCATATTAAAAAATCACACATTATTGTGTGATTTTTTAATATGGTCCGCCCTCTAGGATTCGAACCTAGGACCCCAGAGGTATAAGCTCTGTGCTCTAACCAACTGAGCTAAGGGCGGAAATTTGGTTATACTAACTTGTAAAACAATTTAGACTGTGTCTTTGTTTATTAAACAAGACAGCTAAGTACATAAATGTTAGTAAACATATATTACACCAAAACTTTAATTATTCAAAATGTAATTTCAGGTTCTTATCTTTTAGAGTTTCTGATAGATAAGGGGAGGATTTTAGGTCTTCATCTATTTCTATTATTCTTATAGCTTCAGTACGAGCAGCCTCTACCATTTTAATGTTCTTGATCGCTTCCATTCCGAGGTCTGTGATACCCCACTGCTTGTCTCCAGAGAGAAGTCCTGCTCCACGAAGCGATAAATCTAGCTCAGCAAGCTCGAAGCCGTTGGCAGCTTTGGTAAGTGCTTTTAATCTGTCTATTGTTTTATCTGTTCTTGCATTAGCAAATAAATAGCAGTATGACTGATGGTTTGAGCGGATGACTCTACCTCGAAGCTGGTGAAGCTGAGCAAGACCGAAGCGTTCAGAGCCTTCTATTATTATTATTGTGGCATTTGGGACATTTACTCCTACTTCGATAACAGAAGTGGAAACTAAGATGTCTATTTGATGTTCCGAAAAATCCTTCATGACTTTATCTTTCTTGTCCTTTGTCATTTTACTGTGCATTATTTCAATATTATAATTTTGGAAAATATCTTTTTTAAGTCTTTTGGCTTCTGTGGTTACAGACTTTACATCTAGCTTCATTTTTTCTTCATCGTCATCACCATCTTCTATCTTGGGGCATATAACATAGAGTTGTCTCCCTGCCTCTAGTTCATTTTTTATTTTTTCATAAGAAAGTTCTCTTTTATTCTCACCAACAATTTCTGTAATGACTTGCTTGCGACCTTCTGGCATTTGGTCGACAATACTTAGATCTAAGTCTCCATAAATAGTAAGAGCGAGAGTTCGGGGGATGGGGGTAGCAGTCATCGATAGATAGTGAGGAGCATGCCCGTCCTTCTTGGCTAGCTTCATACGCTGGTTTGTACCGAAACGGTGTTGCTCATCAATGATGACTAATCCTAAATCTTCAAATTCTACTGTTTTAGAAATGAGGGCATGTGTTCCTATTACTATAGGTATTTCACCATTCTTTATCCACTTAAGAAGCTGATTTTTTGCTATTTTAGTCCAGGTTTTTAATTGTGAGCCATTCTCCCATCTAGCACTTTTACTAGGGAATTTACGACAACCAGACCCTGTCATAAGTGCGATAGATATACCGGTGTGTTCGAAATATTCTATAAAATTTTCAAATAGTTGAGTAGCAAGAACTTCAGTTGGAGCCATATAAGCGACCTGTAGGTTACCAAAGCTTTGCTGCTCCCCATTTTCTTTCTGGGGTCTATTCTTTATAACTGAGTATGCGATTGTTGCTGCTACAAAGGTCTTGCCACTTCCGACATCTCCTTCTAGAAGTCGAGACATTGGTTTATCTTTAATTAGATCTGAAAGGATGATGTCTATCGCATCTGTTTGAGCTTTCGTGGGTTTGAAAGGGAAGCGAGAGATGAAGTCTTCCACATCTTTTTTGGGTATTTTAAGTTTATAAGAGAATAGTGATTCATACTTTTTTCTTTCTTGCTGGCGCGCAAGTTGTATAAAGAAGACCTCCTCAAAAGCAAATCTCTTTCGTGAAATCTCAGCATGCTCTTTCTTCTGTGGCATGTGAACCCAGATAAGAGCAGTATGAAGTGCTGGTAAATTATAAATACTTAGTATTTCACTTGGGATGTAATCTAAAATATTTTTAATGCAATCTTGTTTGAGAATCTTTTGGATAGCATGATAAAACCACTTTGAAGTTATTCCTCGGCTTTCCCTATAAATAGGGAAGCCGTATTGGGTCTGCTTCTCCGTGTTACTCCAAAGTGAATCATGCACATCTATAGGCAAGATGTCTTCTTTGGTAATTTCGGGATTCGTAAGTGTTAGTCCGTATGTTTTATTATCAGCTACTTTGCCTGTTACACGTACAATAGAATCTTCTTTAAGCATTTTAGCCAAGTAGGCTTGGTGAAACCAGACTATATTTATAGAACCAGTTACATCTGATAAAGTTGCTTGACCCATAGGAATATTACTCTTGAAACCTTTCTTGGCCTTAAGATTGGAAATTCTTCCGAGAATTGTGGCATTCTCTCCTTCAGATAAAGTATTTATATTTCTAACTTCACTTATATCACTATAGCGGGAGGGGAAGTGGTAAAGTAAGTCTTTAATTATTTTAAGTCCAAGAGTAGATAAAGCCCTCTTTTGATTTGTATCTAGTCGAAAATGATTTTCAATTTTATCATTTAACTTCATGATAATGTGATTATATCACAGAAAAACACCAGGTGTCCCTGGTGTTTAAGTAGGTAGATTAATTTACCCTGTAACTATTTGTGTACAGTGAGAACACCTTTTTGCGTCTATTGGTATTTCGCTTAGGCACT
>JBBSBU010000035.1:0-5501 GCA_038250975.1 Minisyncoccia bacterium | reverse complement strand
TGCCGACAAATGGAGCGAAAAGGAATATGACAGAAGTATGAGAGCCTCCTTTGGATTCTAAATATCCAAGGGCCGCGATAATGGCAGTATTTAGTCCTAAAAAGAAATCGTTTGACTTACTAAGTCTGTCGTGAGTGCTATTAAAAATGTGTAAGTATATCCTATACTGTTCTAAATAGTGATCGATATACTTACTGTCATTACTTCCTTCACATGAGTTAACTCTAGAATACAAAAGGTTGTCTATATTTTTATCCATAAAATTTATAGTCCCTTATTGATAATACTTACATTATATCATATTCTATGTATTTTGTCAAATGAATAGCTTTGCTATCCTGATGTCTTCAAAGGATAAACTGTAGCCTTCTTTTTCGAGGGTTTGTTTTATGGGGTTAAGCTTACCTACTTCCTCCCCTTTTAATTTCTTGTTTACTTTTTTTACTAGATCGATGTTACTTTGAGGAGGTCTTATGTGGGTAATGATTGTCTCAGGGAATTCTTCCATAATCTGCTCTATGTGGTGTGTGATGGTTCCTGGCGTGAGGTTTCTTTCTTTTGAGATTTCTTTGATATTTTTTCCTTTCTCTAGTAGCTCTTTTGTTATAAGAACTGTTGGTACTTTAGTATCTAGAACTTTTATTATCTTTTTCTTATTCCCTTTTACAAATCTTACAGTTCCACCCATTCTATTTATGAATTCTTCTTCAAGTCTTTGTTGCTCGTCACTTCTAAGTTTCTTGAACATTAGCTCGTTCTGATAGCTCTCATTTTTCAGATCTTGATCAAGCTCGAGAACCTTTGGATTAACGAGTAAAGATTCTTTAGTGAATCCGATCAGGCGGATGCCCGAGAGCGTCCTTACTCTTGAAAGAGCAACATATCCCATACCGTAGGTGAAAGTGCTTCTAAGGTCTATTTCTGCGTTATCTAGGGACATTCCTTGGCTCTTATGTATCGTTATGGCCCAGGCTAAGCGAAGTGGTATCTGAGTAATTGAAGCTTTCACTTTACCGTCTTCTTCTATAGCCCAAAGTTCTGGGACCATTGTCACTCTTGTACCGTTGTATAGTTTAATAACTGGGTAAGAAGTTTCGCGTTCAAACTCTACAACTTTACCTCTTGAACCATTCACATACCCCTTGTCGAAATTATTCTTTATGCACATAACTTCAGCTCCTACTTTGAGTCGAAGTGTCGGATATGCAAGGCAACTTTTTTTTAAAATATCGACGATGATCTCATTCCCTTTTGATGTCATTCCGAACACTCTCTCTTCTCCAGATATTTCTCCGAGCTCTTGCTCGTTTTCTCTGTCTACGTTTACATTGTGAGTATAGAGCTTTGTTGCTTTTATTCCAGAGAGTTCTCTGTCTATACACTTGTCTAAGCACTCATAGTGTTCTTCTTGTAGATTATTTGCTCTTATCGTGTTTAGGATTTCAGTCAGCTTGTCGTCTTCTTGTCTGTGTTGCTCTGTCAGGTAGCAAACAGCTGGGTTTAATATTTTCCATGCTTCACTATCGTAAATCATTTTGCTTTTCTCTGTCTGTCCGTCTTGTGATTTCTCGACTGGTGGAAGCTGAAAGAAGTCTCCAGAAAGTATGACTTGTAGTCCGCCGAATGGAAGACTGCTTCTCTTGAATCTTTTGCAAACTTTCTCAATCATATCTAGCTGGAAGCTATGAATCATCGAGATCTCATCGATGATAAGTACTCGAGCTTTATCGAATCTTTTCCAGAGGTATTTTTTCTCTTCGAGTTGCTCGAGCTCCTTCTCTCCCATGAAGCTCCGAACCCCGATACCAGACCAGCCGTGGATAGTCATACCGTTCATATGAGTGGCAGCTATACCCGTCGAAGCCGTGACCGCGACAGCGATGTCGTGATCTTGTAAGTATGAGATGTATTGGTTCAGTAAGTAAGTTTTGCCCGAGCCAGCACTACCAGTCAGGTAAACATTTACACCTGTCTTCATTATTTGGAGTGTCTGTTCTTGGGTCATATTTGATTATTATAGCATTAGTATTTTCTTATCACAGCTTTTACAACAGCGGTGATGTTCAGATACATCTTAGGGTGTATTGGTTTGAAGTCCTTGTTTGCAGGTTCGAGCCAAACTTTACTGCCGTCTTTTCTGAAGTACTTCATTGTAAACTCACCGTCAACATTAGCGATAACTATTTGCTTATCTTTGGCTGTATTTGTTTTCTCGACTAGGACCATGTCGCCGTCGGCTATGTGAGCATCTATCATCGAGTCTCCGTCGACAGTTAGCATATAAGAGTTCTCTTTCTTGGACACTAGGTATTCTTCGATGTTAATGGTGTCGTTTAATTCTTCGGCTACGTCACTTGGAAATCCGGCTTTGACTGAACCTAGCATTGGAATAGAGTTCCATCTACTGTCAGCTATGAGGCGACCTAAGTGATCCTTGGCAACGATTCCTTCTTCAATGAATTTATCGACAAGCTTAGCGACAGCATTCTTTGATTTGAATCCGAAGAGGTCTAGCATTTCTCTGTATGTCGGCATGCGCTTGTCTCTGTTGTAAAATGATATGAGTTTGTCTTTGTAATTACTGTACATATAATCTTAGTATATTAGAGATTCGAGAATTGTGGAAGTCTGTTCAGTAGATTTAGAAAGCTACCAAAGAAACTTTTCCTTTTGTGCTGGCGGATTTTATGAAGTAGTTGCTTGTGCTCACGAGACTCTCTTGAGTAGTCTTCTCCTCTAAGAATCTTCTCGTCTATCATTTTATTAATATTATGTATTTCTCTTGCTATTATTTTTAAATATTGTTCTCTAGTCATATATTTTAATTGATTTTAATTTTATAAATTGTGTTGTGCTATCGTCCTTTTAGCACAACTTTTACTATTAATTAACTACATTTATATTATATGTGAACGAGCGTTCACCGTCAAGTAAAAACTGTGCATAACTTAATAAAGAATAATATAAATTAAAAGAAGCACCCAGATAGTGGGTGCTTCTTTTAATAAAACTACTTCTTTGCCTTCTTTGGCTTCTTAACTTCTTTTCTTGCTCCTGTTCCTTTTGCCATGTGATTTAGCGAAATCATGTCGCGCAACCGTCCTTTTAGCGCGACTATAATTAAATTACTATTAATATTTATATTATATCATTACAAAAAAATAAAGTGAATCTATTTTGCTACTTTGAAATCATTTATTACGATTTTATTTGTATCAGTATCGTATGAGTAAGTGAAAGTTGCTTTGCTCTGTATGTGTCCGTCTTCATAAGTCACTTCTCCTGTTCTTTCTGGTTTCTTTGTTGATATAGATATCGTATAAAAGCTACCACCTAGAACTGCCTCATCAACTGCTATTGTTTTTATGTTATCTTTTACATATTTTTCAACAGCTAGCTTTTCTTGTAGATCATCGCAGTCTATTTGATTCATCTGTTTTATCCAGTAAAGATTCTCTTTGTCTTTGTACACATAAGTGCCGTCTCCCCTATCTACCATTTCACCGTAGCCGACTGTTGCACTCTGATCTCCCCATTTCATTTTAAGTTCTTCTTTGACTTCCATTCCTTCTGCTCTTGAGTCCCACCAGACGTCTGCACTTCTACTCATTGTTGACTGGTCTAAAGGAAAAGCTTCCCCTTCAAATGTTCCAACTTTTGAATCTTTTTCAGATGGAAGGTCTTGGAATTCTCCCGTCACCTTACTTCCTGTTAGGCTTAGCTTAAGCCACGCTTTGTCGTACAAGTCTATGTCCGTTTTATCTGATCTGTAGTAGCAAAGATTGTAAGTTTTTGCTTCATCTGTAGTTTGATCAGCTTGTGGAGCTTGACTGACGATAGCTTGCTTCTTCATTCTCATGTTTAAGAAAACTCCGCCGATAATGACAAATATTAAGAGAGCCATTAATCCTATTTTAATTGTGTATAGATTTTTCATATTTTTTATTGATTAGTTTGTGAATAATCCTCTGTTTCTAATACGGTTAACTTTTGGTTAGTCATATAAAAGTTTGCGATAAGGATCGCCACTATTATGACTATTGTGATAAGTCCATTCGTTACGAGATCGACATGATGGCGCTTAACTTTGATAAATACATTTAATATTAATGATAACAAAATAACACCAGATATTATATACAAAATAGTTTTCGTTGTGTTTCTAGGTGAAGCTAGGGCTTTCTGCCAGAAAGTCGGATTGGTTGCTTCTACTTTTTCTTTGTTAGGATTTACAACTTCTTCTTTCTCATTATTGACCGCTGTCTCGGCTCCAAGAACTGTTGAATCTTGAACTTGTATCGAACTCTCTACCTCTTCTTTTATTGTATCATCTTTCTTTACTGTGACAGCTTTCGGTTCTGTACTACTTTTCACTAAAGGACTAGCGTAGACTTGAGCCACAAACACCGTCTTCCTGCCTTCATACATGCCCGTAGCGACACCTGTCCCCATTTCGGTATAGTTACCCTTAATGATATTTGCTTTGTGTGTAGGGCTCCTCATCCATGCATTCGTGACATCTTTAGAGTCAGTAAAGTTAATGGCAAGGTTCTCGCCTGCATACTGGTAAGTGTAGTCCACTTTACCTAGCCAGTACCAAGGAGTCAGACCTTCAGGGCTAGTATGAGCAAAGTATCCTTTCTTTGCCATATCCTCAGCTTTCATTAGAGCGGCTTTGTCTAGAGTCGGATTGTCTGTAAGTGTGTTTAAGTGTTGTGTCTGTCTTTCTTCATTTGTAAGGTTGCCTAAGATGGCAGGTAGCACAGCCGCCATACCCCCTGTCTTATTTATGTGAGTAAGTGTCGGTAAAAGGAAAGCAAAAATTTCTAAAAATATTATAAGTAAAACAACATTACGAATATTCTTCTTGTGAAGAATCTGAGGGCGGTAGCTGTTCCCTTCATGTGGAATAAAATGCTTTTTAAACCAATTAATCATGGAAGTATTATACATAAAAAACCCTTATCTGTAAAGAAAAATACCCACGCAGACTTCGTCTGCGGGGGTATTTTTTATTTAATTCTCAATTTTCTAAAAGCAAATAAACCGATAGAAACTATAGACAATATTATAAATATTGGAAGAGGACAACGATACCTTACAATAAGTAATATAATTATTACCAAGAGAGAAGAAAGACCAAAGAAAAAATAAAATCTGTTTACTATCTCCTCTTTTAGCATTCCTATTTTCTCATACCTCTTCTTAAAGAATAAACGCCAGATAAGATAAAGCAGTAGAATAATTAACAAAGCGATTAGATAACAAGGGGAAATTATACCAGGCAAACTAGAAGCGACTGAAGCTGCTAGGCTGTTCGTAGATGCTCCCTCTACTTTCCCTTTATTATCTGGAGTATTTTCTGGAATATTCTCAGTACTTGCTCCGAGCACTGCAGGCTGTCCTTGGTTAGGGTTTGGGTTGTTTAAAGCAGTAAAGATATTGTTATCTGTTTGTGCAAGTAGAGGTACTGTAAATCGGTGCTCGTAGCTTACTGTAGG
>JBBSBU010000034.1:0-5611 GCA_038250975.1 Minisyncoccia bacterium | reverse complement strand
GCTCCCAGATTTCAATAACTTTTTGATATTGTTCATCTTCAGAAAGAAGTCCTTCTGCAAACTGATCCCGAACTAATTCTTCTTCCTTGCGGAACTTGGCAACGATACTCTTCTTTTTCTCTGGAACTCTTACACTATCAATACCCCAAGTCACCCCTGAGTAAGTAGCATATTGATAACCAAAATCTTTAATTTTATCTAATACTTTTGGAGTAGCATCAATACCATAATGGACGATAAGCTCATCTACAAGAGACGACATGCGTTTAATAGTTATCTCCTCGTTTAAGTAAGGGAAATCATCTGGGAAAATACTATTGAAGAATAATCTTCCAACTGTCGTTTCGAAAATTTTTCCTTCAAATTTTGAATATCTTTCTTTATCAGTACCTAAAACTTTAATTTTTGCACGGAAAGTAATAGCACCAAGATCGAAAGCTGTAATAGCTTGGTTTGGACTTGAGAATGCCATACCTTCACCCTTTTCTCCGTCAACAGATTTTGTCATCCAATAACAACCTAAAACGATATCCATCTTTGGCATAACAATAGGTGAACCATCTTGAGGCTTAAGTAAGTTTTTATTTGAAGCCATGTACTCACGTGCTTCCATTTGTGCCATATCAGAAAGTGGTACATAAACAGCCATTTGGTCTCCATCGAAGTCGGCATTGAATCCAGCACAAACTAATGGGTGAACTTGAATAGCATTACCTTCAATAAGAATAGGATTGAAAGCTTGAATACCAAGTCTGTGAAGTGTAGGAGCACGGTTTAGAAGTACATATTTACCACGAATAACTTCTTCAAGTATTGCCCAAACTTCTGGTATCCCTTCTTCTATCAAACGATTCGCTCCACGAATGTTAAAGGCTAACTCTGTTTCCAGAATTTTGGATATCACGAATGGTTTAAATAATTCAAGTGCCATATGTTTTGGAAGTCCACATTGATTAAGCTTTAAACCTGGACCAACAACAATAACAGAACGACCTGAGTAGTCAACACGTTTTCCAAGTAAGTTCTGGCGGAATAAACCTTGTTTTGATTTTAGATTGTCAGAAAGAGATTTAAGAGCACGTTTCTGTGAAGCTGAAACTGCCTGTGAATCATTCTGTTTAGCAATAGAATTATCTATGAGAGCATCTACTGCTTCCTGTAATATACGCTTTTCATTCCTTAAAATAACATCAGGAGCACCTATTTCTTTAAGCTTCTTTAGACGGTTATTTCTGTTTATGACACGACGATACAAATCATTCAAGTCTGAAGTTGCATGGCGCCCACCATCAAGAGCTACCATAGGGCGAAGTGCTGGAGGTATAACTGGTATAACTGTTAAGAACATCCATTCTGGACGAATTCCAGAGTGTATCATTGAACGTATCAAAGACATTCTTTTTTCTAGCTTTTCCTTATCGATACTCGAAGCCTTTGGAATCATTGCTGTTGTTTCTGCCTTAAGCTTCTCTAAATCTAAATTATTAAATATAGTAAAGATAGCTTCAGCTCCGATACTTGCTTCAAAACAACTACCGTACTTAAGTCCGAAGTGGTGATAAGCTATTTCATTCAAAACTTTACCTGGAGCTATTTCAGCAATCTCTCGCTTTGTGCTAAGAAGTAATTCTTTTAATTTTTCTTTTTCTTCTTCATTATTTGCACTTTTAATTTTTGATTTGAATTCACTTTCAAGATTCTTCATTATCGTTTCTTTTTCATCCTCAGAAACTTTAATGATTATGTACCCAGCAAAGTAAATAACTTTTTCAAGGTCAGAAACAGGAATATTTAACAAAGTAGACATTCTTGAAGGAACTCCACGAAGAAACCAGATATGAGAAACCGGACTTGCAAGCTCTATGTGACCCATTCTCTCACGACGAACTATAGAGCGAGTAACTTCAACTCCACATTTTTCACAAATGATATCTTTATAACGAATTCTTCTATATTTTCCACAGTAACATTCATAGTCTTTTTCAGGTCCAAATATTCTTTCGTCAAAAAGTCCACTTCTTTCAGAGCGACCAGTACGATAGTTTATCGTTTCAGGCTTTGTAACTTCACCATAAGACCACTCTCTTATACGATCAGGAGAGGCCAGTTTTAATGTTATTGAATCAAAATCTGTTGTGTCAATTATTTTCATATGATTTTATTTTTTATTCGACAGGCTCGACTTAAGGTTTCTTATCTTTTTCCCATAAGTCTTACCTGTGTCCCTACTTTATTAATTATTTCGACTTTTTTAATTCAACATCAAGAGATAAACCACGTAAGTAATTCAATAGAACATTGAATGAAGCTGGAACGTTGGGTTCACCGATTTCTTGACCTTTAATAATTGCATCGAAAGTCTGTGAGCGACCTATAATATCATCAGACTTTATTGTTAACATTTCACGAAGAGAGTAAGCAGCACCGTGTCCTTCCAATGCCCAGACTTCCATTTCTCCAAATCTTTGTCCTCCGCCTTGAGCTTTACCACCTAGGGGCTGTTGAGTTATAAGCGAGTATGGTCCGATTGAACGCATGTGAAGTTTGTCTTCCACCATGTGGTGAAGTTTCAACATATACATATATCCGATAGCAACATCTTGCTCAAAAGCATCTCCTGTACGTCCATCATATAGTGTGACTCTTCCATTTTCAGGCATTCCAGCTTTCACAAGCTCAGCTTTAATTTCAGAAACAGTAGCAGAAGAGAAGGGAGGAACAATCGCTTGATAACCTAATTTATGAGCAGCATAACCTAAATGCATTTCAAGAATCTGTCCTAAGTTCATACGAGATGGAACTCCAAGAGGAGTAAGTATGATATCTACAGGTGTACCATCTGCCATAAATGGCATTTCTTCTTCGGGTAATATTACAGAGATAACACCTTTGTTTCCATGACGTCCAGAAAGCTTATCTCCTACAGAAATATTTCTTATTTGTGCAATCTCAACAACGATTCTCTTTATAATACCTGATTCCAAGTTATGTCCTTGATCACGAGAGAATATTTTAACACCAGTTACACGACCCTTTTTGCCGTGCTCCAAGCGTAGAGATGTATCTTTCACATCGCGAGCCTTTTCTGTAAAGATAGAACGCAAAAGTCTTTCTTCTGGAGTAAGCTCTGTTTCTCCTTTTGGTGTAATTTTACCAACAAGTATATCGTTCTCAACAACTTCTGCTCCAACAACTATGATGCCGTCTTCATCCAAATCTTTAAGTTTGTTCTCACCGACGTTTGGTATATCACGAGTTGTGATTTCAGGTCCAAGCTTTGTATCACGAACATTGCATACGAACTCTGTAATATAGATACTTGTAAACTTACTTTCTTTAACTAATCTTTCAGATAAAATAATAGCATCTTCGTAGTTTGCTCCACCCCAAGACATGAAAGCCACTAAGGCATTTTGACCGATAGCAATCTGCCCGTGATCTGTTGTACTTGTATCAGCTAAGACACTTCCTTTCTTCACTTTGTCACCCAAGGAAACACTTGGTCTCTGGTGTAATATTGAGAAATTGTTTGTACGTGAGAATGATATAAGAGGATAAGTATGATCTTTACCTTTATCATCTTTGACTGATATTTTCTTTGCATCCACATAGCTCACTTCTCCCGAGACTTCAGAAATAATTAATCTTCCTGAGTCACGACTTGCAAGCTCTTCCATTCCTGTTGCAACAAGAGGGATTTCAGGAATGATACATGGTAGCGCCTGCTTCTGCATGTTACTTCCCATGAGTGTTCTGTGAGCATCATCGTGTTCTAAGAATGGAATCATGCTTGTTGCAACTGAAAAGGCTTGGTTCGTAGCCACATCGATAAAGTCTATTTCTTCTTTTGCGATCATTCCTGGTTTTGTCTTTAAGCGAGCTTCAACGATATCTTCTAAGATATTTCCCTTCTCGTCATAGTCGATACCTGCATGAGCAATGTTGTACTTTTCTTCTTCAAGTGCGTTCAAGTAAACAACTTCAGAAGTTATTTTCCCATTCTTAACTTTTACATAAGGAGTCTCGATAATTCCGAATTCATTTATTTTAGCATATGTAGAAAGGTGAAGAATAAGACCAATGTTTGGACCTTCTGGAGTGTGGATTGGACATACACGCCCGTAGTGAGAAGTATGCACGTCACGAACTTCAAGACCTGCTCTTTCACGAGTAAGACCTCCTGGTCCAAGGGCTGAAAGGATACGCAAGTGCTCAACTTCTGCCATAACATTCTCCTGGTTCATGAATTGAGAAAGCTGGTTAGCTGTGAAGAACTCCTTTATGCGAGCCTGCAATGGTCTCTGGTTTATTATCTGGATAGGCATTGTGGTACCGACATCGATTGTCGACATACGGTCTTGGATATTTCTCTTTATCTGAGCCATACCCATACGAATCTTCTGTTGAAACATTTCTCCGACATAACGGACACGACGCTGACCCAAGTGGTCGATATCGTCACCCTTAGAATGAGGATCACTGTTCAAGTCAAATATATTCTTTACTATAGAAACAAGGTCGTCTGATGAGATTACTCTTCTTTCCATTTCTTTTTCATCCATACTCTTCTCAAAACGCTTGTTAAATCTAAAACGTCCAACTGGAGACAAGTCATATCTTTCACTTGAAAGAAGTATGTTCATGAATTCTTTTGCATTATCAGGAGTTGCTAAGTCTCCATCACGAAGACGCTTATATATCTCTATATAAGACTCTGAAAGAGTTTTAGCTGGATCTTTTTCGATACAAGTTTTTATAACTTTTATTAACTCTTCATTGTCTCCGAAAGCTTTTATCATTTCTTCGTCTGTAGTTAATCCTAATACACGAAGAAGTGAAGCGACAGAGAATTTACGCTTTTTATCGATACGAACATATATGGCTCCATCTGAATCGGACTCTATCTCAATCCAAACTCCACGTGCTGGAATTATCTTTGCTCCAAAATAGCGTTTACTCTTTGATTCTGATTCAGTAAAGAAAACTCCAAAACTACGTGTAAGCTGAGCAACGATAACACGCTCTACTCCGTTTATGATGAATGTACCATGCTTGGTCATGAGTGGCACATCAGCCATGAATATTTCTTGTTCTTTAGAAGTACCCAAACCCTTGTTCAAAAGTCTGACACGAGCTTTAAGCGGTCCTTCGTAAGTTAACTTATTTACTTTGGAATACTCTTCATCAAATTTTGGTTCTCCAAGTGAGAATGAAGTGAAGTCTAGCTGGAATTTCTTATCAGAGTAGTCATTAATAGGAGAGAACTCTTTGAATACTTCCTTGATCCCTTTCTCAACAAGCCAATTAAAAGAGTTTAATTGATCTTCGATTAGATTAGGAAATTCGACTAGAGGTTTCTTGTAACGTGAAAAATACTTCTTTTCAACTGTAGATGATTTTTTCATATGATTTAGCGAATTGTGTCGCGTAACGTCTTATTAAAAACGAAAAAAGAGACAAGGTGACCAAACCTTATCCGTATGAAAACTATTTATAATGGGTTATATTGTGTTTTAGCACTATAATAACTAGAATTTATAATCGATTGATACCCATAACTCAATCTGTCAATCTGACTAAAATCCTATACTATTCTAGGAAAAAAGTCAAG